>JAUTXB010000227.1 GCA_030838245.1 Acidimicrobiaceae bacterium | reverse complement strand
CGAACGAATTGCTCCGACCCCGACCACCAGTGCGCCGGGGACCCAGCCCGTGTCGATCAGCTTGGCGAACTGCTGGCCGGAGAGGTGGGAGGTGAACGGCTCGGCCAACAGGGGCGAGCCCTGTCGTCGGATCGCCGTCCCCACCATGCGGATCTCGATCACCGGCGCCGAGGTGGCCAGCGGGAGGCGCCGGGACTCGTAGCGCACCCCGACCACGCCGTGGGCCTCGAGCAGCTCGGCCTCTTCCCGGAGCCGGTCGATGGCAATGGTGTAGGCCTCGGTCAGTCCCTGCTCGTACCACCGGTCCTCGAAGTTGTACCCGGGCATGTGGCCATAGGTGGCGTGCTGGCAGACATAGGCCTGCTGGTATCCCCCGGCCCACCCGGGGGTCATATAGAGCTGGCCACCCATGGCCGAACCGATCATTCCCCCCGACGCCTGGTACTGCGATCCGTACCCCTGCAGCCCGAACTGGTAGACGGTCATCCCCACCACCATGCCGGCGGGCGTGAAACCGCAGCGCTCCACGGCGGAGAGCTCGGACACCGAGAGGTCGCTGGTCCAAGTACCCCCGGGGGCAGCCGCCTCGGCCAGGCGGGAGCGAGCCGCCTCGGGCAGGTCGCCGGCCGGTCCCCCGCCGAGCCCGTCGGAGCCGGCCGGAGGAGCAGAGGGCGGTGGTGGGGGTGGCGGTCCGCTCACGTGTCCAGCGTGACGATCATCTGCGGTTGGGCGATCACGTGGTCCGAGCGAAGGGGCCGGACCGCAGTCCCGATGGCCAGGAACTCGATGACGTGGCTGCCCCAGAAGTGGGACTTCTCCACGAGCTGCACGCCGACGATGCCCTCGGCCCCCAGGGTGCGGGCCTCTTCTTGCATGCGGCTCATGGCCAGCTCTCGGGCCTCGTAGAGGGCCTGGGTGAAATGAGGGAGCTCGGCGTTGCGCATGCTGGTGGACATCACGGCCCCGACGCCCCGGTAGCCGACGTGGTAGACGCAGGTCCCCATGACCAGGCCCAGAGGGGCATAGCCAGCCTGCACCAAGGTCCAGAAATCCTGCCCGCTCAGATCGCTGGTGAACGGCTTTCCCGTCGATGTCTTCCACTGGGTGCCGGGATCGTCGGCAGACACCGCGGTGCCGATGGCGATGAACTCGGCCGAATGCTTGCCCCAATCGTAGAAATTGACCGACAGGCGGACGCCCACCACTCCGTCGGAGCCGAGCACGTCGGCCTCGGTCTCCATCCGGGCCATGGCCAGCTCCCGGGCGGTGTACATGGCCTGGGTCAATGCGCCGAGCTCCCGGTTCTTGCGCATGGCCCGCCGCTGGAAGCCGATGTGGTAGATCGAGCTGCCGAACACCAGGCCCCGGGGATGGAAGCCGGCCTCTTTGACCAACAGGAATTCGTTGACCGACAGGTCGCTGGTGAACAGTCCTCGCCGCCCGGCGCTGTCCTCGGATTCCTGGAGCCGGCGCAACGCGTCAGGGGGCAGGCCTTGGGTCGAATCGGTGGTTGTCAACGGCTCCTCGTCATGTCAGCAGGGACTGGTCGTTATGTCAGCAGGGACTGGAGGGCGATTCGGGTGGAGGCGCTGTGGGTCGCCTCGTCGGCCAAGCTGGCTACCAGGGTCGACGTCCAGGTGGCCACGTCCACCTCGGTGTCGCTGATGACGATGCCCCGCACCATCTTGCGTATGTGGCACGACAGGCCCCGCTTCTCCCGAGCCACTTCCAAGCGGGGACCGACCGGGTCGAAATCCACCGCGATCCGCCCGATGGGCCGGTCTTTTTTGAAGCGCGACCCGACCCGTTCGATCTCGACCCGGTCGCCCAGGATCTCGAGGAGCTTGCCCCCCAGGACCTCGAAGAACAGGTCGACGTCGGCGGTGTCGGCCCTGAGGGCGGCAGCCAGCAGGTCCAGGTCGACCGGGCCAGAAGCGCCGGGGTCGCCATCTCCACTGTTGGCCAAGGTCATCCGCGCCGATGCTAGTGCGCCCGCTCGCCACCGGGTCTGTCGGGGCAGTGCCTCAGCGGCTGGGCCCTCAGAGGCTCGGAACGTACCCGCCCCGGCCCATGGCCTGGCTCTCGAATAGGTCTTCGGACTCGTCGACCCCGCCGACCACCTCGGTCACCCAGTCCAGGCGGTCATGGAGGATGCGCTCTACCCCACCCTGGAGGGTGGAGGAGCTGATGGCGCACGAGCTGCACGACCCTTGGAGCTGCACCTCGACCACACCGGTCTCCACATCGGCGCTGAGCAGCGCCAGGTCGCCGCCGTCGGACTGCACGGCCGGCCGCATGAGCTCGATGATGGCGTTGAGCTCCCCGAGCCGCTTGGCCCGCTCGTCATCGGTCAACGTCTGTCCATCGGTCGGCACCGGCTCATCAGTCGACACGGGGACCTCCTGTACGCACCGCCCAGCCGAATTGGCTGTGCCGTACCCCTATTCTGTCGTGCCGGGCACCGACTTCGAACACGCCCTTCCGACAGCTCCGGTTACCGGTAGGTAAGAACTCGCTGAACAAGTAGCGCACTTACGGTCCGTGGCCGGTTACGATGGTGTGTGCCCATGGTACGACCAGCCATCCCGCTCGGGCCGGTCGGACTCATTCTCCCGACCTTTCCGCAAACCCTTCAGCAGTCGTGGTCTGGGATTTCTCCCTCTGGTCGTACCAATGGTACGACCAGCATGGCCGCCTCGTCCGAGGACGCCGGTGACGTCGATCCGATTGCCGAACTGGCCGAGACGTGCCGCGACGCGGAAGCACTCGGAGTCGATGCCCTGTGGGCCACCGACCATCTCTTTTGGCACGGGCCCGCTGTCGAGTGCATGACCGCCCTCACCGTGGCGGCCACGGCGACCCAGCGGGCCATGCTCGGCACCTGTGTCATCCAGCTGCCCCTGCGACAGGCACCGGCGGTGGCCAAACAGGCCGCATCGCTCCAGTCGCTGACCCGGGGGCGCATCGTCTTGGGGGTGGGGGTCGGCAGCCATGCCGGCGAGTACGAGGTGTCCGGGATCGACTACGCCACTCGCGGCCGCCAGCTCGACGAGGGGATCGCCCAACTTCGCAGCTCATGGGGGTCCGGTACCGGCGTGGCCGTCGGGGATATCGCCGGCTCGAGCGCCGAACGGTACCGCCAGCTGCCCGCTCCTCCCGCCGTCCCCATCTGGGTGGGGGGGTCCTCGGAGGTAGCGCTCCGGCGAGCGGCGTCGTCGGCCGACGGTTGGATTCCCATGCTCCTGGCCCCCGAGGAGTACCGCGCCGCGCTCGACCGACTGGCCAAGGAGCTCGATCGGGCCGACCGCCCCGACGATGCGGTGACCCGCTCGGTCGTGCTCTTCGCCACCGTCGACGACGACCACGACCAGGGGCTCCGCCGAGGAACCGAGTGGATGTCAACGCTCTACGGGATACCGGCCAAGGCCTTCCGGCGCCACCTGGTCGTCGGCAGCGCCGACTCGGTGGCCCGCACGGTCGACGCCTACCGGCAATCAGGCGCCGAACACGTCGCCCTGTACATCACCGACGACCGACCATTACCGCAGGTCGACCGCCTCATGGCCGCCCTGGCCAGTTCCACCGCCTGACCGCGGCACGACCGAGTCCACCACGATAGAAGGACACCCCATGGAGCGCTTCGCACACATCGCCGGCATGGCCATCACACCGATGAACCGGCGCGACCGGACCATCGAGGACATGTCCCACCAGGTCGTGGCCGATGCCCTCGCCGATGCCGACGTGGACCCCGCTGCCGTCAGCCTGGTGGTCTTCGGCAATGCCACTGCCGGCCGGCTCCTCGATCAGGGGTGCATCCGTGGGCAGTCGTTCCTCAAGCGGGCCGGACTGCGCAACGCCGGCATCATCAACGTCGACAACTCCTGTGCCGGCGGGGCTTCTGCTCTCCACATGGCCACCCTGGCCGCCCGGGCCGACGGCGGCCTGGTGCTGGCCGTCGGTGCCGAGAAGATGTGGACTGGCGACCGGGCCGAGACCATTGCCGGGATCGAGGACGGGGTGCCGCTCCCCGACAGGATCCAGATGCACGAGCGCCTCGAGAACCCGTCGGGGTCGGTGCTCATGGGCCTCAACGCCACCTGGACGGTCATCCAGATGAAAGAGCGGGACGCCACCCCCGAGCAGTTCGCCGCCACCGCGGTCAAAGCCAGGCGCCACGGAACACTGAACCCGAACGCCCAGTTCCAGACCGAGGTCACCGTGGACGAGGTGCTGGCCTCGGCACCCATCGCCGGACCCTTGACCCGGTTCATGTGCTCGTCGTTCACCGACGGCGCCGCCGCCGTCCTGCTGACCGCCGACCCGACACCGGGTCGGCCGAAGATCGTCTCGAGCACCGTGCGCTCGGGCAACGGCGACCTCGACTACCACGAGCGCCTGGCCGAGACGGCCGCGGCAGCGTGGGACACCGCCGGCGTCGGGCCCGAGGACATGGACGTCGTCGAGCTGCACGATGCCACCAGCGCCGAGGAGCTCTATGCCCTCGAATCGCTGGGGTTCTTCAAGCCGGGCGATGCCGGCCCGGCCACCGTGGCCGGCGACACGACGGTCGGGGGCCGCGGGGTCACGGTCAACCCCTCCGGGGGCCTCGTCGCCCGGGGTCATCCCCTGGGAGCCACCGGGCTGGCCCAGGTGGTGGAGCTGGCCACCCAGCTCCGCGGCGGAGCCGGCGACCGCCAAGTCGCGGGGGTCCGGATCGCCTGCGCAGCCAACACCGGCGGCATCATCGGGACCGATGCGGCGTTCATCGGCATCCACGTGCTCGAGGCGGGTCGATGACGGTCCCAGGCCGAGGCGGCATCATCACCGGATGGGGCATCGCCGTGCCCGACAAGATCGTCACCAACGAGGACCTCTCCGCCACCCTCGACACCAACGACGCGTGGATCGTCGAACGCACCGGGATCCGGGAGCGCCGCATCGGGGGCACCACCTCCGGGCTGGCCATCGAGGCCGGGCTGGCTGCGCTGAAGAAGGCCGGCCGCCGTCCGGACGAGATCGACTCGGTGATCCTCGCCACCACCACGCCCGACGCCATCGTGCCGGGCACGTCGGCCACGGTCCAAGACGGCATCGGGATCCCCGGCGGTGCCTTCGACGTGAACGCAGCGTGCTCCGGGTTCGTCTACGGCCTGGCCGTGGCCCACGGTCTGCTGGCCGTAGGCGCGGAGCGCCTGTTGCTCATCGGATCCGAGACCCTCAGCCGCATCACCGACTGGGACGACCGGTCCATCGCCGTGCTGGTGGGCGACGGGGCCGGGGCAGTCGTCCTCGAGGCCACCGATGGCCCCGGACAGCTCCTGTCTTGGAACCTGAACGCCGACGGTTCCCTCAAGCACCTGCTGAAGTGTGACCACGGCGGGTACCTGTACATGGACGGCAAGGAGATCTTCCGCAAGGCCGTGCGTGCCGTGGTCGAGTCGTCGGAGCGGGCCATTGCCGAAGCCGGGCTGACCGCCGACGACATCGACCTGGTCGTCCCCCATCAGGCCAATCTGCGCATCATCTCAGCCGTCTGCCAGCGCATGGGCATCCCCGAGGAGAAGGCGGTGATGGTGATCGATCGGTACGGGAACACCTCGTCGGCGTCGATCCCGCTGGCGCTGGTCGATGCCATCGAGGCCGGCCGGCTGCACAAGGGCGATCGGGTGCTGCTCAGCGGGTTCGGTGGTGGGATGACCTGGGCCAGCGCTGTCCTGCGCTGGGGCGGGTGAGCCCGTCTGTGGCTCCGGTTCTGGTGGTGCTGGCCGCAGGGGCCGCACGGCGCTACGGCGGCTGCAAGCCGCTGGCTCCGGTCGGGCCTTCGGGAGAGGCGGTCATCGACCTCGTGGCCAGCGATGCGCTGTCCTCCGGTTTCGGTGCCATCGTCCTCGTGATCCATCCCGAGACCGGGCCGGCCATCCGCTACCACGTGGAGCGGTGCTGGCCGTCGTCGGTCGAGGTGAGCTTCGCCGAGCAACGGGTTCCGCTGGGAACCACCCACGCCACCTTGGCCGCCCGGTCGTTGGTGGGCACCGAGCACCCCTTCGCCGTGGCCAACGCCGACGATGTCTACGGCCTCGAGGCCTTTGGCCTGTTGAGCCAACAGCTCACCACCAACCACGACGAGCACGCGCTGGTGGGGTTCGAGCTGGCAAACACCGTGGTGACCGACGACCCGGTGACCCGGGGGATCTGCGAGGTGGACGCCGGGGGGCACCTGGTGGCCATGACCGAACGGCGCCAGGTCTCGCGGCTACGGGACGGGACCGACTTCTCGAGCGGGGACGGCCTGCAGCCGGACAAACTGGCCGGCGACTCCACGGTGTCAGTGAACCTGTGGGGCTTCCGTCCCGAGATCTGGGACCTCTTCGATGCGGCCATGGATGCCTCCGGCCTGGACGAGGAAGCCATCGTCGACCAGATAACCCGAGGCATCGACGTGCCCAAGACAGAGGTGCTGTTGCCCGAGGTGGTCGGAGCGGCCATCGCATCGGGCACGGGGCTCCCGGTGCGGGTGGTCCGAACCGACTCGAAGTGCGTGGGGGTCACCCATGCCGACGACCTTCCTGTGGTCCAAGGAGAGCTGTCCCGCCAGGTGGCCTGGGGAATCCGTCCCAGCCGGCTGTGGGGAACCTAGGCTGACCGGTTGCCGTCTCGCCCTCCTTGCCCGGGGGGCTGACTCGGCGTCCCAGTAGGATGGCATCGAGAGAGCCATGACCCGGACACGACGACTGACCATCAGCTTGGGCCTCAACGTCGTCTTGGTGGGGGTCCAGGTGGTGTTCGGGCTGACGGCCCATTCCATGGGCCTGCTGGCTGATGCTGGCCACAACCTCACCGACGTCGCCGCGCTGTTGTTGTCCCTCTTCGCCGTGCGGTTCGCCTTGCGCCCGCGGAGTGCGGCCCGCTCGTTCGGCAACCACCGGGCGACCATCCTCGCCGCCTTGGGCAACGCTGCCGCTATCGCCGCGGTCACCGTGGTCATCGTGGCCGAGAGCATCCGTCGGCTGCAGGATCCCCAGCCCGTCCATGCCGGCACCGTCGTGGTCATCGCCGCGCTGGCCATGCTGGCCAACGGTCTCGCCGTCCTGGTGTTGCGGGACGGCTCCCACGACTTGAACATGCGCTCGGCGCTGCTCCACATGGGGGGCGACGCCCTGGCCGCCGGGGCCGTGCTGATCTCGGGTGTCGTGCTGCTGTTCGTGCCCGCCGCCACCTGGCTCGACCCCGTCGGCGCGTTGGTGGTGGCCGCCATCATCGTGTACGAGGCGGCCCGCGTGTTCCGATCGAGCGTGTCCGTGCTCCTCGAGTCGACGCCGGGGGACGTCGACCTGGGCTCTCTGACCGCGAGCATGATTGCCGTGCCCGGGGTGGCCGAGGTCCATGACCTACACGTCTGGAGCCTGTCCAGCGAGGTGCGCGCCCTGTCTGCCCATGTGGTCCTGACCGGCCATCCCACCCTCGAGGAGGCCCAGGTGGTCGGCGAACGGGCCAAGCGGGCCATCGCCGGTCCCTTCTCGATCTCCCACAGCACGTTGGAGCTCGAGTGCGAGCGGTGCGACGACGATCACGCCGACCCGTGCCTCATGGACACGGCCGAGGCGGGCTCCACGGCCGAGACGACCGCCACGGCCGAGACGACCGCCACGGCCGGGACGACCGCCAAGGCTGGAACGACCATCGCAACTGGGACAGTGGGCGGCCGCGGGCACTAGCTGTCCCTGGAGGTGTTCGCGTCCTCGACCACCGTCACTGCCTTCGGAGCCCGGCTGGGCCACCAGAAACTTCGTCCCTGTAGCTGTGAGATGGAGGGGACGAGTACCGGGGCCAGCAGGAAGGCGGCAATCAAGATCCCGATGGTCACACCGAACCCCAGCTCGACCAAGTTGGCGATCCCGGAGATGAGAAGGGATGCGAAGGTACCGGCCAGGATCACCCCAGCGGCCCAGACCGCGGGCGCGCCGTGGGTGATGGCAGTCCGGACAGACTCCCTCGGCGATCGCCCACGTTGGAACTCTTCGCGTAGCCGGTCGGACATCAAGATGTTGTAGTCGGTGCCGATGGCGATCACGAATAGGTACAAGACGATCGGATTGGCGAAGTCGATGCCTGAATATCCCAATCCGTTGACGAAGACGAGTGCGCTGGCCCCCAGTGTGGCGGCGTACGTCAGCGCCACGCCGACAATCAGATACAGCGGTGCCACGATGGCGAGAAGCAACAGGCCGAGGATGATGGCGATGATCCCCGCGGCCACCGGGATCACGAGGTTGGTGTCGTGATGCAGCGAGCTCCTGACATCCACCAGGGTCGACGTCTGCCCGCCGACCAGCACGCTTTCACCGGGCACGGAACCATGGGCCGCTTGCCGAATTGGTCCCTCGACATCGTCCAGCGCCGTCTGGCTGAATGGATTGTCGTTCAAGACCACCGTTATCAGTGCCGCGGTTTTGTCCGCGCTCAACTGGGCCGGGGCTACGAATGACACGCCCTTGGCTTTGGTCAGCCGATCGGTCAGGTTGGTGAGCGAATTCGGGTCGATGGGACCCTTCCCGTTGACCATGACCTGCGTGGGAGCCAACGCTCCCGGGGGGAAGGCTGACTGCAGGGTGTTGTAGGCGACGAGGGACTCCGTCGAGGACGGCAGCTCGCCCAAGGTGTTGTACGTCGAGGTGTAGTTGATGATCCCCATGGACAGGCCGACCAGCACGACCAGGATCCCTCCGGCAAGCCAGACGGGATGCTCGGCGACGAAATGACCGATCCGCGCTGATTTCGGATCGGCCGCCGGCGTACCCGGACCGGCCGGCCAGAAGAGATGCTTGCTCAGCAGGACAAGGAGGGCGGGGACGAGGGTCAGCGCGGCGACCAGCATGACCGCTACGGCGACGATGAGGCCGGGCGCCAACGTCTGGAGCGAGCCCAGGGTAGCCAGGAGGAGCGCAGCGAAGGCGGCCATGACGGTCAGACCAGACGACGCGATGACCTTGTCGATGACCTCGGTGGCATGGCCAAGTGCATCCCGGTAGTCCTCGCCGTTGTGAAGGTTCTCCCGGTACCGGAACAGCATGAATATGACGTAGTCGGTGCCCACGCCGAACAAGACGACGATGAGCAACGGCCCGAGCGAATTCCCGACATTGAACCCGAAGCCCTTGGCCAAGGACGCGGTGAGCCCCTGGGTGACGCTGTGGATCAGGAGGATGACCACGATGGGAAGGGCAGCGGCAACGGGGCTCCGAAAGATGAGCCCGAGCAGGACGACGATCAAGATGACGGTGGCGATACCGATGATCTTCTCGGCATGGTCGTACGCCGCGTTCGTATCGACCGACGTAGACGCACTCCCGGTCAGGCCCACGTTCAACCCGCTGTCGGTCAGGAACTTCTCGGCGTCGGATCGAACGATGGGCACGGCATTGTTGACGGCTTCGTCCCCGGCCTGACCGGCGAACTGGACCTGCACGATCTCGACCTTGCCGTTCTTGGACAAGGAGTTGGAGGTCACCTTCGCTGAGACCACCCCAGGGATCTTGTCGTTCTGCAGGGTCGTCGCCAGTGAGCTGACCTTTGACTGATCGGCCTGCGAGAGGACGGCTCCGTCGGCTCGATTTACCACCAAGGACCCCGACGCACCGGACTGGGTGGGGAACTTCTGGTCGATGACGCTCTGGGCCTGGACCGACTCGTAGCTCGTGGACAGGAAGCTCTGCTGGTTGGCTGTCGTGTAGTCACCCAGTTTCGGGGCCAGCCCGATGACGAGGGCGGAACCGATGACCCAGAGGAGCAGGACCCGCCACGGGTGCTTTATAACCACCCTGGAAATGAGCTTGAGCATTCGACCCCCCCGTGATCGAACGGCACCATCAGATGTGCACATGCAGTGAACCAAAGCATGGCGCAGAAGTGACTTCCTTGCCACGCAATGTGATCGAACACCGAAGAGGTAACCCCGGACGCGCAACGGTCCCGAGTAACCGGACGGACGAGCCGCCCATGCTCCTCGGGACCGCGCATCGGACAGATCCGGGGCGATCGCGCCGGGCCGTGTCGGACGACCCTGCAGCGACCGCCGGTCCGGCGAGACCTTGCGGACCCACCGATCCGACACCGGATCGCCTACCCGGAAACTTCGGTTCCCGCCGTTTCCGGCTGGCCGTTGGTTTCCGAACTAGGGATACCTTGCGCCTCTGGCCAGCGTGCGTCAATGGCCTGACGCGAAATCCCGACCTTGTCCCCAGAACTTTTTGAGACATCCCCAACGCGGTCGAAGATATCCACCTGTCATCCCCAAGACACGACCATCGCGGGCCGGCCCGCGCTGCACCTCAGATACGCAGCCCACGGGCTGCATGTCAACCTCAGCCCGCCACCTCGGACCGGTCAGGCTGCCGCCTTGCCGGAAGAGTCGACGCCGCACAACCGCCTCCAGCGGGCCGGGATCGAGCCGGGTCGGAAGCAACCCCCGTCGACCAACGCGGCCAGGACGGGTCGGGTCGCCTCGTGGCGGAGGGCCACCCGGAACGGGCTGCGCGCCGCATCCCGCCACGTCTTCCACGCCGGCAGACCCACGGTGCGGTACACGCCCGGGTGGATCATGCCGTCGAACATCACTCGGATCAACCTGGGCAGCTCGAAGCGGATCAGCGCCCGATCGATGAACGAGGCCTCAGCCCATAGCTCGGGCAACACGGCCCGTGCGAAGGCCAGATGCCGGGCTTCCTCCATGCGGTGATAGTGGTTCACGTCCCGCACGAAGGGGTCGGTATCAGGATGGTCGGCGATCTTCTTCTGGAACAGGTCGGGGATCTCCTCGCCCGAGAGCACCAGGACGCAAAAGACAGCGGGCCGGTTGAGCACGGTACGGAGCACCCGGCGGAAGAACACCTGCCCGATGCGGGACTGCAGCGGGTCCGAGGCGCGCGGCTGTAGCTGCTCCACCAGGCGGATGAACAGCCGGGAGTGCCTGGTCTCTTCCCCCATCTCGTGCAGCATGTACACGATGCGGGGGTCGGTCAGGTCCGGGCTGCAGGCCATCTGGGCGGCGAAACCCGACATGAGGAAGGTCTCGAACCGGATGCCGGAGATGGCCACCGAGGCCAGCTCCTCCCGGGAGAGGGTGGCCCGTTGCGAATCGGTCAGGTGGAGGTCCAGGTCGGCCACGGTGAGCATCTCGCTCGGGATCACCTGGCCCGGGCGGACGCCTCCGGTCACCTCGGAGTCGGGCTCGATCACCCGCCGGAGCGATGCGGTGTTGAGCCGATCGATCCGCTTGTCAACGGCATTGGTCTTGTCGGCCGTGTTCGTGTCGCCGGCCGTGTTCGTGTCGCCGGCCGTGTTCGCCTTGTCAGTAGTGTTCGCCTTGTCGGTACGGTGATTCTCGACGGTAACGCTCATGATGACCTCCTTGCGTCGGCGGCGGCGATCGGTACGACCTTTGCCGCCGCATCGGTTTGTTCGGGCTTGGTCGGGCGTTCGGAATTGATCGGTTGTCCGGCATCGGCGCGCTCGGAATCGGGGAGCCACGCCCCCGCACTGCCGAGGGCACTGAGATCGGGGAGCCCGTCGCACACCAGGCTGGTGAGGTACTCGGTCAGCCGAGCTCGAGGCATCGCTCCACGATCCAGCCACCAGTCTCCCGACGCGTGCACCATGCCCACGATGCCGAATGCCCATGCCTCGGCCGGGCCCGAGTCGAGGCCGGCGGCCCGCAACGCCTCCCCCAGGACCACTGCGACCTGTCGACTGGTCCGCCAGATGTAGTCGTTGATCGACACTCCGGCCTCCGAGACGCTCCGCTGCACGAGGAACCGGTAGACGTCGGGGTCGGACTCGATGAACACGAGGTAGGTGTCGATGGTCGACGCCACCAGCTCCCGCGGTGTGGCGTCGGCGTGGAGGGCGGCTTCCAGGCCGTCGCTGACCTGGCTGAAGGCGAACTCGGCGATCGCCGCCACCAGGCCGGCCCGGTCGGAGAAGTGCCGATAGAGGATGGGCTTGGTCACGCCCGCCTGGGCGGCCATCTGGTCCATCGAGGCCCCCGGACCCTCGCGCTGGATCACGGTGATGGCCGACTCGATCAAGTGGGCACGCTGAGCCGACCGGCGGCTGAGGCGATCGGCCTCCAGATGCGAGGGCGAAAGACTGTCAGAGGAGCGCCGTGCTCGAGGCATGTTACCTATGGTAACGTTACCGGGAGTAACAGTCAACCCCCGTGGATGCCGGAACGGGCGCTTTGGGGCTCGGCGAGCCTTCGACGGTGGCCTAGACGCCCGAGCCCCGACAGGTCTTTGGCTTCACGGTGACCGTCACGATCGAAGCGTTCGGGCTACTGGCGATCAGCAGGCGGGTGGCGTTGCGCTTGGAGAGGATCGTGCCTCCGGTGACCTGGGCGCAGTAGCCCTTGGGATAGTGGACGGCCGCGGGGACGAAGACGACCGTCGGGGCGGTTACCTTGGCCTTGGGCACATAGAGCAGGTGGAAGTCGGCGCTGGCGGGGTCGAAGGAAAACGAGATCGGTGTGCCCGCCACTGCTTGGGGATAGGCCCGGGACAGTGACGCGGCCGTGGGCGCCAACGCACCGGTGGCTGAGACCAGCGCCTCGTTCGAGCTGCCCGTCGGGTCGTCGTAGTACTTCCAGGCCCAGTACGTCCAGCCCAGCTGGAGCTGGTCGGCGTTGGCCGTGAGCCGTTCCATCAGGGCCTCACTAGTCGTGGCTCCGAACTCGCTCATGAACCACGCCGGCCCGGCCGGCTGTTTGGCGCTGGCGATATCGGGGCGTTCGTCGCTCCGGCGTCGCATGGTGTGCAGCTCCTGGGCGGCGCAAGCGTCGAGATTGGTGGGGTCCCCGGTGACACCGCTGCGGAGCCCGCAGTAGACGTGGAAGTTGAAGACCAGGCCCTTCAGGTCCAGGGGCCCGACGTCGTTGCGCTTGCCACGGCTCGAGAAGATGTCCGGCTCGAAGAACACCAGATGATTGGGGTCGGCATCCTGGATGGTCCGGATGAGTCCCTTGGACGGATCGTTGGGCGGGCAGGTGAGGACCGTCCCGTCGTGGAAGCTCAGACCGGGATGGGCGGTCCCCGTGTAGAAGCACTCCAGGTGGCCGGCGACCAGCGGCGACCCAGCCGGAGCCGACGTCTTGGTCAGGTCTCTGGTGAAGGGCTCGTTGATCGGGTCGAAGCCGGCGATCCAGCGATTGTGGGCGAAGTACCGAGCCACCGTCTGCCACACCCGGTCGTACTCCCCCTGCAGGTCCCCGACGACGGCGTTGGTCCAGAAATTCTCTACGGCGGACCGCAGGGCCGGGTCGTTGTAGGTGTTGGACCACCGACCGGGGAGCGTGCCAATGGGATTCCCGTTGCTGCACACCGCCCACGGCGGCGCACCCTCGCCTCCGAACTCGGAGCTGTATACGTCCTCGTGCATGTCGAGCAGCGTGTAGATGTGGTACTTGCCCAACAAGTCGACGGTCTTGGCCACCTTGGCCAGGTAGGCCGCGGCCACCGCGGCATTGAACTGGTGGGGATCGTGCGGCGTGCCGACCGAGCAGATAGCCGGGTCGTTGGGTCCGGCCGTGCCCGGTTCGAGCCCTTCCCAGATCACGCCCAGTCGGACGACGTTGAACCCCAGCCTGGCCATCCGCCTGGCGTCGGCGACGGTGAAGTTCCAGGGCTTGCCGGGATCGGCGTAGAGCTCGTAGGGCGCCCGCTTGTAGACGGCGTTCACTCCGCGAAGGAACACGACCCGTCCCTGGCTGTCGGTGAGGAAGGGGCCCGAATTCGCAGTCAGCGGGCCGTGAACATACGAGCTGGAGACGGGCACCTCCGGCGCGGTCCCCGAGGTAGCCACCAGCCCGCCGATGACCCCACCGGTCACGACCAGCACAGCCACCACCACGATGACCACCCGCCGACCAGTAACTCGCACCACGACAGAGTAATCAGTAAGGGAGCAGCGGATTGATCAGGAAGTTTGCGCCGGAACCATGAACCAGGCTGCATGCCCGAGGGACTCAGGCGCACGCACGGGCGTGATGGCCACGGACCCAACGGTTAAAGTTTGGCCCGAGCCGAGGTCGTGTCGGCCACCACCCGTCCGGGGGGACGGCACCACCCAGGAGGGACGAGCAAACCCATGACGACCGATCGCCCCAGGACGAGCGGCCGAACCGTCAAGCGCCGCAGCCTGCTCGCCGTCGGTGCCTTCGTTCTTGTCGGAATCGTCGTAGTCGCCGCCCTCACCGTGTTCACCAACGACCCGGTCGGGCAAGCCGGCTCCGTGCCCACCGGCCACCAGCAGGTGGGCTCCCGTCCCACCACCAGCTCGGTCGCCCCTTCGACGACGGCGGCCTCACCGGCCACCAGCGCAGCCCTCTCTGCCGGCCAGCTCCTCCCGCCGGCCAACGCCAATCCGTCGGCCCCTGCCCTGGTGCTGCCCCAGGGCCAGGACCAAGGCGACCCGGTCATCCTCGACACCGGGAAGCGCTACTACCTGTACACCAGCAACTACAGCAACGCCACGTCGACAAGCGCCAACGTGCCGGTGGTGTCGGGCACGACCGTCGGGGACTGGGGGCCGGTGACCGACGCCCTCCCCGTCCTCCCGACGTGGGTCGAATCCGGCTTTACCTGGGCTCCGGACATCCACCGCTTCGGTTCCAGGTACGTCTTGTACTACACGGCCGCGGTGGTGGGAACCAGCCCGTCCATGCAGTGCATCGGCGACGCGACTGGAACCTCGCCCACCGGCCCCTTCGTCGCCCGGCCCACCCCGTTCATCTGCCAGACCGGCAATGGCGGGTCCATCGACCCCCGGGTCTTCACCGACGCCGACGGGTCGAACTGGATGGTGTGGAAGTCCGACGAGAACATCGCCGGGAGCCCCACGCCCACCGGGATCTGGACCTCGCGCCTAAGCCCCGACGGCCTGACCCTGGTCGGATCGCCCACCAGGATCCTCGTACCCGATGAGCCCTGGCAAGGCACCATCGTGGAAGCTCCCGACTTGGTCCTGGTGGGCGGGAACTACTGGCTCTTCTACTCGGCCAACTGGTTCGACCAAGCCGCCTACGGGATCGGTGCGGCCAAGTGTGCCGGGCCCCAGGGGCCTTGCCAGGACTTGGGTAACCAGCCGCTCGTGACCACCAACCAACAAGGCGAGGG
>JAUTXB010000261.1 GCA_030838245.1 Acidimicrobiaceae bacterium | reverse complement strand
GGATGCTCTCGACCCCCGACTCGGTACTGGCGCGATGAGCAAAGTTCGGCCACCGGGTTTCCTCTGATAGCCGGCCGGTCTGGAACACCTCGTGGTCTTTGATGGCGTCCACGCACGGTCCCTCTCCGGTTTCCGACTGCAGCCTGTCCACAATGGCCGGTACGGCGTCGCTCGAGGCCGGAGAACTGATGTGCCGGCCCTCGACAATCGAGACACCGCAATGCTGGCACGCGTCGATTGTCTCGACGGCGAGCTGCACGATCCGCTTCAACGTGGCATGGGCGTCCTGCTCGGCAACGAGTGCTCGAGCTATCTCACTGAACGTGGTGGCAAGGTCCACTTGAGAGTCATCGCTCATGCCTTCGACGGTAGCGACTTCGATCGGGTGGAGCGAACGTCCGTCGCTCAGGCTCATGTCTCCCAGCGTGAGCGGTGCACGGCCTGGGCCCGCCTCCCCAGGCGAAGCCCATCCCGCAACGAGGGTGCCGTCCAGATCTGGGTGGCACCGCCATTGGCACGGAGGTTGGTAGGTGGTGTCGACGGGTAGGAATGACGAGGTGGACGAGTTCGTCTTCTCCTTGCCCCACAGTCCGGACTCGGTCCGAAGTGCTCGTTTGGCGGTGCGCGGAGCGCTCGCCAGCCTGGATGGCGCTGTTGTGGAGATGTCGGCGTTGCTGGTCGACGAGCTCGTCGCCAATGCCGTGGTACACGGTGAAGGGGCAATCTCGTTGGCGGTGGTAGTTGACCCGGGCTGCGTGCGCATAGCCGTCGCTGACGAGGGCACGATGTTGCCCGTTCACCAGCCCCCGAGCTCAAGGTCCGAGACGGGTCGAGGCCTGTCGATCGTCAACGCCGCCGCCAGTCGGTGGGGAGTCGATGTCACGGACCACGGAAAATCGGTGTGGTTCGAGTTGGAAGTCCCATGCTGAGTTAGCGGACCGCGTGTCAGGCCTCGATGTGAAGAGCACCGTTGAGCTCCACCAGGCCGAGCACGAGTCGCACCGCGGGGCTTGGCTGGCGCAGGGTCAGCCGACCTCCTCGGTCATTAGCCTCGTGTGCCGCCCAGACCAATACCCCAATTCCCGAGGCGTCGATGAACTCGACCGCCGACAAGTCAACGACGGCGTCGGCCTCGCCGGCTTCCAAGATCTCGACGAGGGCCTGGCGCAGCCGCGGCGCCGTGACCAGATCGACCTCGCCCGCCACCGTCACCGTGCTTGGGTGGGTTGATGCTGTGCGGCCGTCGTACTTTATGGTCACATCGAACAACGCAAAGTCGGTCATAGCCCAAAAATCCGCAAGCGGACGACGAACGACCTGACTGTCTAAGCCGACACCCCAAATTTAGCACCTGGAAATGGGCGGCCACGCCCTCGTTTTGCACTGGGCCCGAGCTCGCCTACCGAGACCCAGTGGTCAGGTTGGCTAGTGGTCCCGTCAGGAACTGGTCGAGCAGCTCTTGGACATCGCGATAGACGCGGACGGCACCAGCCTCGGCCAGCTCGTGCTGACTGAATCCTCCGGTCTCGACGCCAATGCAGCCGATCCCTGCGGCCCGAGCTGCCTGCACGTCCCAGACACTGTCCCCAACGGCCAATGCACGGCACGGGTCGATCGCCCCTGCAGCCATTGCCTTCCGGAACACCTCGGGGTCCGGTTTCGACGATTCCACGTCGTCGGCGGTGGTCACGGCGTCGATGGCCTTGTCGGCGTCGAGCAACTCGAGCAACGAGTCGAGTTCGTCACCGGGCGCCGAGGTGGCGATCACCACGGCGATGCCCTCGTTGTGGAGACGCCAGATGAGGTCATGCGCCCCCGGGTAGATCCGGGCTTCGCCTATGAGCTCTTTGTAACGAGAAGGTCGAGCGTTGGCTGCCGCAGAGCTTTCGTGGCCGAGCACGGTGGGAACGAGTTGGTCTCCGCCCATGCCGATGAGACGGTGGATGGCGTTCATGGGCGCCCACTCGCCGACATCGTGCAGGGCCCTGGACCAGGCCATGGTGTGCAGGTAGTTGGTGTCGGCCAGTGTCCCATCGACATCGAACAGGACGCCCGACCGGAGTCGATCGCTCATACCGGTCCCGTCGTGCTCTGACCCAGCTCGGCGCTATCGGCTGGCCGCCGCGTGCCTGAGGGCGCCAACTGCCCGGTCCACGGCACCCGCTCCGACATCGGCAAATCGGTTCATCGGCGGCTCGTCCGGCATGCGAGGCCGGGGCTTGGTCGGCGCCCCCTTCTTGGCCGCAACCAACGCATCGCCCATGGCCACGAGCGCCTGCCGGCTCAGTTCCTTCCGGACGGCCGGGAACAGCTCTCCCTCTTCCTCCCTCACGTGATGCCGGACGCTCTCGATCATGACCGTCACCTTGGCGTTGAACCGTTCAGCAGACGGATCCAACCCGTCGAGCTCGGACAGGAGCCATTTGACGACATGGTGCTCCTCGAGGGCCTCGAGGACATCTGCACCCAGGTCGCTCGCCTCCTGGCGGATTCCCGGATAGAAGATCTGCTCTTCGATCGAGGCGTGAATGGTCAACTCGCGGATCATCCCCTCGACGAGTCGCGCCTTGGTCTTCAGGGCGTTCGGGCCCGCCTTTTCAAACGACTTGAACAGCTTCTCCACCGTCCGGTGGTCCTCTCGCAACAGGGTGATGGCGTCGGCCATGTGATCGTCTCCTTCTTTCGACTCAGTAACGAGGCCCTACCCGGCTGCCTAGCTTCTGAAACGGTGACCACCCTTTATGCGAACATGATCGTCATATGCGCCGACGAGTCGGTGGTGGGATCGCAACCTCATGGCTGCGCTCCCTCCGGCAGCGAGATCCGGGTTTGCTTACCGTCAAGCGGGCTCTGCGTGCCGCCGTCGTCATACCGGCGGGATTCGCCGTCGCTCGCGTGGCCACCGACAACGCCCAGTTCGAGACCTTTGCCGCCTTCGGCTCGTTCGCCCTCTTGCTCTTCGTCGATTTCGGTGGCGGGCTGCCGACCCGCCTACGGGCGTATGCCACGATGGCGGCGGTAGGGACCGCCTTCATCGTCGTGGCCACGCTGTGTTCCAATCAGACCGCCTTGGCCGTGACCGGAATGGCTCTCGCCGCATTCGCCGTTCTCTTTTGGGGTGTCATCAGTCCAATGACCGCGGCGGGCAGTACGGCGGTGCTGCTCACATTCGTGCTGCCTGTGTCGGTTGCCGCCCCCGCTGGGCAGATCCCCGATCGCCTGGGTGGGTGGTTCCTGGCCTTGGCCCTCAGTATCCCCGCGTCCCTCTTCCTCTGGCCCCGCCCGTGGCACGACGAGCTGCGACGCCAGCTGGCCGACACGGCTCGAGCAATCGGCGCAGTGCTCGAGGCGGATGTCGACGGCCGCGAGCACGTCGAGGAGCACGCCAAGTTGGAGACGGCGTTGGCATCCCTCCGTGCGCTCTCTGCATCGGGAGCCTCCCCGAGCACCGGGGCCATGGGAGGAGCAATAGGGGTAGCCAAGCTGGGCGGCCGGATCCAGTGGGTCGCCACCAATGCAGTCATGGGACCGGAGGAGACGGCGATCTCATCGCGGGCTCCCGGAGTGGGGCCGTTGACCTTGGCCGCCGCCGAAGTCCTCGGCCTGGCCGCCGACGCCATCGATGATCGTGTCGATGAATCACCGGCCGCCAACGAGGCAGGCCCCCGCCCCGGTGGGACGAAGACCGAACGGCTGGCGGAAGGGCTGCGCCGGCTCGAAAGTGCCCGAGCCCGTGCCTACAGCTCCTTCTACCAGCACTACGGCGAGGAACCAGGTGACACCAGGACGGTAGAGCAAATGCTGACGGTGGCGAAGTCGCTGGAGGATGAGCGTGATGGCCGGTCGGGCCTCATGGTCGCCGTGGACCCTGCATTTCGGGCCCGGGTCCTTGTTCTTGCCGTTGAGCTCGTGGCTCGCTCCGCGCTGGAGGCAGAGGGATCCGTCCCCCCCGACGAGGACACGTTGACCCTGATCTTGGACCGGACGTCTGTCGGGTGGGGCTTCTTGCGGCGGATGGTGGTCGCTCACATGACGTTCGAATCGGTATGGCTTCGTAACAGTCTGCGTGGGGCCATAGGCCTGGCTCTGGCCGTCCTGGTGGTCAAGTTGACCGATGTCGGTCATGGCTTCTGGGTGGTCCTCGGAACGTTGTCAGTCCTTCGTTCCAGCGCACTGAGCACAGAGGCGAAGGCGGTCCGCTCGCTGGTGGGCACCTTCGTCGGGTTCGTCATTGGCGCGGTGATCATGATCGGTCTGGGCGATCATCTTGTCGTGCTTTGGGTGGTCCTTCCCATCGCCGTGCTCTTGGCCGGAGCCGCACCGGAAATATTCTCCTTCGCCGCCGGACAAGCTGGGTTCACGGTGGTGGTGGTGATCTTGTTCAATATCATCGAGCCGGCGGGCTGGAGCGTCGGGCTCGTGCGCATCGAAGATGTCGCTATCGGGTGTGGTATCAGCTTGTTGGTTGGGGTCTTGTTGTGGCCTCGTGGTGCCGGCGCGGCCTTGACCCTTGCTCTCAGCGACGCCCTGGCAAGTGCGGCGCGCTATTTGGCCAGCGCCGTCGATCGGGTCACCGATCCGTTGTTCCGGGACGGCACAGACAGTGCCCGAGCCGAGTCCACTGCGGCCTCCGAGCGGCTCAACGACGCATTTCGCCAGTACCTGGCCGAGAGAGGATCCAAGGCAACCCATCTCGCCGCCCTGAGCAGTGTGGCCGGCGGCATCACCCGCGCCCGCTTGGCCGCGTTCACACTGGCCAACCTGCCACCGAGCCCGATCGAGCAGGGGAAACCCGAGCTCAAAGAGGTGGCCGACGCCGCACGATCCCTTCGCTCTCTGGCCGACCAGTCGGCTCAGTGGTCCACTCGGCTGTTGGACGTGGTCAAAGAAAAGAGGGGTGACGTGCACGCTGTCCCCTCCGGCCCCGATGAGCTGCAACGACAGCTGCTCGATGCGGCACAGCAATGTCGCCGACAGGGGCGCGCCGATCGCATCCAGATCGTGCTCCAGATGTTGCTGGCTGACGAAGCCCTCCGGGATCTTCATGATCTGGAGCAGACGGCGGGCAGTTTCGTCCGCTTGTCGGCGCCACCCGTCAGGGCCAGCCCAACCATGAGTCGGGGACGGTCTTCGGCCTCGAGAGAAGGGTCGCCGTGAGCCCGGTCAGATCCCATGTCCGGATCATCGGGCGAAGAAGTGCCAGCCCAGCCACATCCAGGCGACCAGGACCACCGCTCCCCTCAGCCGACCGGCCATGAGCATTCGCCCCACGTCGCCGATCGCCGCCACTCGACCATGCGACGCCAGCGTCGCCACCCCCAACCCCACCACCAGGAGGGCCATGAACGCCCAGATGCCGAGGGATACGGCGTGCCACGTCATGTTCGAGCTCTGCCGTAGCTGCGCACGATGCCCCACCCGAGTGCCAACCATCCCAGGAAGAGCGCCGCTTTCAGGGGATGCAACCGGCTGGCGCTGTCGTACAGGGAGCTGACGGTGGGATGGGCATACCTGGGCAGCTCGAAGTAGCAGAACAGCTCCCACGCCACGATCAGGGCGAAGATCGACCACCAGGGCCAGAGGCTGCGATCGGTCGGCCGCGACCGGGACTGCCCGCTCCTTCCTGGGGTCCTGTTGCGGTAGGCGAAGAGCGGGGCGAGCACAAGAGCAACGATCAACGGGACGGCCGTCATCACATTGGCTGCAGTGGTGAAGGGCGTCGTTGAGGCGGCAAACCACGAATAGAGCGCGGCGGCGGCAAGCATCAACCATGCCACGATGCGGTGGCCGGAGGTTCTCGATCCTGTCCGGCCGTCTTCGATGACATCGACGGGGCCGGGCTCGTTACCCTGGCGTGGCTCTCGAGCTCGGTGGACGCCGGTTCGAAAACCACGGGTGGGTGGGCTCATGGCCCCTGGGGTTCCATCGGGCGACCGGCGCCGGCCGACGATCGCTGGCCTCCCTCCAATGCGTCGTCCTGCTCGAGAGTCCAACTGACCGCGTCGCAGATTTGCCCGTGACCAACGGGGTCGAACGCGTGTCCCATGGAGTGGACGAGGACGACCGATCGGCGAGGATTGTCGCCGATCACCGCGGCCAACCCGGCGCGGTGCGGAATGATGGTGTCGCGTCGACCGTGGACGACGACGAGGGGGGCATTGACCCGTTCGACCAGCGAGCGGGGACTCTCGGGGGAGGTCCACGGCGCGATACGCACGTTCATGCGCCGCAGTGCGAACTCGCGGCCGGTCCTGGTACGGGCCAGCGCCGCCGTGGCCATCGACCGGATCCGAAGCGGCAATCGCCACTCGCCCGGGCTCGAGACGGCCACAACACCGCTCAGATCGTGGGCGGTGGCCGCATACGACAGTACGGCCACTGCCCCCATCGAAGCCCCCACCAGCACAACCCGCGAGTTTCGAGTGCACGCCCAATCGACGGCGGCGGCAACGTCGTGGCGTTCAAGATCACCGAGCGTGCATTGTCCGCCGGATTGGCCATGGCCGCGGGAGTCATAGGCGATCACCTCGAACCCTTGCCGCTGCAGAGCCGCAGACAGGGACACGACACGGCGCTCATCCTTGTTGGCCGTCAGCCCGTGAGCCACGACGACAACGGCCCGGGCCTGGTCGGTGACCGGCCAAATCCTGGTGGCCAACTCGACCCCATCGCTGGTCTCCAGCCGGGGTCCGGCGATCCCGGCCTGGTCGGGGTGCGCGGCCCAGCCATCGTCTTGGGAAGAGGCTCCGGCACCACTCACAGCGGGCAACCTCCATAACCGAACCCGGGCTGGTGCCTGGTGTCGACCGCGTGCCTGGAACTCGAGTACCCGCCCACCGATTGTCATAGCTGGCTACATCGTTCCAATCGACATGATGGCGGTGTACCCATCTTGGTCGGCCCCTATGCGTGAATTGCCGCTTAATTTCGGCTCGCCGTCCTCTCGGATGGGGTCGAAGGCGGGCCGGTCGAGCTGGGGCCCGCCCGACGGGCACCCCCAGTAGTCCTGGGTGGATCACGCAAAGCGCTGGTCAGTCACGGATGCATGCCGGGCGGACAGCAGCCGGTTTCGAATCCCTCGTGGCGTTGGCTCCGTGGCCCGTGAGTGGGAACCGGCTCTGCTGGCCGCGAGGCGTCCGCCGCGCCAATACCAAGATGGCGACGCCGTTCGGTGGAGGCGGCGACAGTGCCGAGCGGGGGAGTGCTCGGCCGATCCCGACCTCGAAGTCGCGCAGCCAGCGGCGGGCGCCAGGAGCATCGGCGGCCGCCCACCGTCGCGCCGTGTGCCAGGGAACGACGATGTCAGCGCGCTCGAGCCGGCTCCCCGGCGCCACCAGGCGCCGCAGGAGGGCCACGGTGACGCTGAACGGTGGGTTCGACACGACCCGGAACGGGCGCCTCGGCAGCCGGAGATCGAGCGCGTCGGCGAGGACCACGGTGACGTCGTCTGCTGCGAATTTCTGTCGAAGTTCGGCCGCACGTCCGAGATGCCGCTCGATGGCGACCACCCGAGCACCGCAATCCACCAGCGGTGCGGTCAGTGCGCCGGTGCCCGCTCCGACGTCGAGCACCAGGTCACCGGCACGTATCCCGGCATCGGCGACGACCCGTGCCGCCCAACTCCTACCGAGCTGGTGAAACCCCCACCGTGCCCGTCCCGCGGACACAACGCACCATCACGAAATTTGTCATGACCCGATCCTAGGCAGATCCTCTTCGCCGGCGAGGACCGTCCACTATGTCGGCTGTGGCGGTGTCCAGTCCTTGTGGAGGACCCGGCGAACGGCCGGTTCGAACGTGGCCATTGGTTCGTTCTGGTAATCGGGGTCGAACGAGACTTCGTCGTACTTGGCGACGAAGTCGACCGTGCGGTCGTAGTAGGGGCTGGAGATGAACGCGTCCCGCTCGTTGGGATCGATGCCGAGGTGCTGGCCGAAGAAATAGGTCTGAAACACGCCGTGGTGGGACAGCATCCAATAGTTGGGCTGTGAGATGAACGGGCGCAGGATGGCAGCAGCAACCTCGCCGTGGTTGAACGGCCCGAGGCTCTCACAGACGTCTTGAATTCTCCCCACGGCTAAAGCCGGGGGATTCCTGGCTCACGCTGCTCGGTTCCCCTTCGGAGAATCGAGTCTGACGCGATCAACACCAGCAGGGTCGAAACCAGCCCTGACGACCATCACGGTC
>JAUTXB010000211.1 GCA_030838245.1 Acidimicrobiaceae bacterium | reverse complement strand
CGGTAGACGCCGGTGGCCACCACCCGACCCTGGCGGTGATCTCGGAGATCCGCACCGGTTTGGCCGGCGGTGCCGACGAGCGGGACTCGGGCGACGCAGGCGTGGCCTTCACCTGCGTGCCCGACGGTGCCGCGGCTGAGCTGATCGGGCGGGCCTCAGCCAGCGACGAGTTCCTCGACCGGTGGCGGGTGCCCGGTGAGCAGAGCTCGCACCAATGGGAGGAACGCTTCGGCGAGCAGGCGTATGTTCCCCTGGCCCACGCCGCCTTTGCCGACGCGCTCAAGGCGGCGGGCATCACCGTTGGCCAGGTCGACCATCTGGTGGTCTGTGGCCTCCATGCCCGGGCCGTGCGGGCGGTCAAGACCTCACTGGGTGTTGCCTCCGAGGCCGTGGCACCCGATCACTCGGTGGCCCTCGGGAACCTGGGCGCGGCCCAGTTGGGGGTGGGCCTGGCCGATGTGCTCGAGCGGGCCACACCCGATCAGGTCGTCGTCACGCTGCAGTTGGCCGACGGCGCCGACGCGCTGGTGTGGCGCACCACCGATGCGCTGCCTGCCGCCCAGGAAGCCCACCGTCAGGCCGACCTGGACACGGTGGCCGAGCAAGTGACGTCGGGTCGCTCTGACCTCTCCTATGCCTCCTTCCTCACCTGGCGCGGCCAGCTGCACCGGGAGCCGCCCCGCCGCCCCGAGCCCGACCGCCCCGGTGCCCCCAACATGTTGCGCTCCGAGGGATGGAAGTACGGGTTCAACGCCAGCCAGTGCCTGAACTGTGGGTTCCGCCATCTCCCGCCCACCCGGATTTGCCTGCGCTGCAAGGCGGTCGACCAGATGGAGCCCGAGCGGCTGGCCGACGTGGAAGGCACGGTGGCCACCTTCACCATCGACTACCTGGCTTTCAGCCTGTCCCCTCCGACGGTGGGGGTGGTGGTCGACTTCGACGGTGGTGGCCGGTTCCGCTGCGAGCTCACCGACTGCGATCCTGAAGCCGTGCACATCGGGACCAGGGTCCAGCTGACGTTCCGCCGCTTCTATACGGCGGAGGGCATGCACAACTATTTCTGGAAGGCTCGCCCAGTGGCGGACGGGCCCTCGGCTGATGGGCCTTCGGCTGACGCGGCGGCGTCGGCGGCCACACAATCGGCCGGCACACAATCGGCAGGCGCTGCACCGACCAAGGAGGTCTAGCCATGGCAAGTCACGGCATCCGGGACCAGGTGGCCATCATCGGCATGGGCTGCACGCCCTTCGGCGAGCTGTGGGACAAGGGAGCGGACGATCTCTTGATCGACGCCACCCAGGAGGCCATCGCCTCAGCCGGAGTGGCCATGGACGACATCGACGCCTTCTGGCTCGGAACCCTCGGTGCGGGCAACTCGGGCCTCACCATGTCCCGACCGCTGAAGCTTGACTACAAGCCGGTGACCCGCGTCGAGAACTTCTGCGCGACCGGCTCCGAGGCGTTCCGCAACGCCAGCTACGCGGTCGCGTCGGGCGCCTACGACATCGTCATGGCGATCGGCGTCGAGAAGCTGAAGGACTCGGGCTATTCGGGGCTGGTCCGCTCCCAGACCCCGAGCGACGGCACGGCGCCGGAGATCTCGGTGACCGCGCCGGCGGCGTTCTCGCTGCTGGATCCCGCGTACTGCAAGAAGTACGGCGTCGACCCCGATTCGATGCGCGACGCGATGACCCACGTCGCCTGGAAGAACCACGCCAACGGCGCGAAGAATCCCCGCGCCCAGTTTCGCAAGGAGGTGCCCAAGGAGAAGATCGCGGCCTCGCCGATCGTCGCCGGCCGCCTCGGCGTGTTCGATTGCTCCGGCGTCTCGGACGGCGCCGCGTGCGCGTTGATCGTGCGCGCGGAGGACGCGCTTCGCTACACCGACCGGCCGATGTACGTGAAGGCCCTGTCGATGGTGGCCGGTCCGGCGAGTGGCCCGATCGATCCCGCCTACGACTACACGACGTTCCCGGAGGTCGCCCGCTGCGCGCAGGACGCCTACCAGCAGGCGGGCGTCAGCGATCCGCGTGCGGAGATTTCGCTGGCCGAGGTCCACGACTGCTTCACCCCCACCGAGATCGTGCTCATGGAGGACATGGGCTTCTCCGAGCGCGGCCGGGCGTGGAGCGACGTCCTCGAGGGTACGTTCGACCTGGACGGGCAGTTGCCGGTCAACCCCGACGGAGGCCTGAAGTCATTCGGCCATCCGGTCGGCGCCAGCGGTCTGCGGATGCTCTACGAGTGCTGGCTGCAGTTCCGCGGCGAGGCCGGCGACCGCCAGATCGAGGATCCGAAGCTCGGCCTCACGCACAACCTCGGAGGGCGGCCGGGCGCGTGCGTCTCATTCATCTCGGTTGTAGGAAGCGAGGGAGCTTGACGGTGGCAGGACTCGACGGGGGGAGATTTCGATGCGTAAGGGCGTTCTAGCCGCAACGACGCTGCTGGCGATCGTCGTGTCGTGTGTTTGGCCAGTTGCTGCCGGTGCCACCGGTCGGGTGCAGATCCGGACGCTCTCGAACCGCGCGGATCTGATCAGCGGTGGCGAGACGCTCGTGCAGATCGTGC
>JAUTXB010000195.1 GCA_030838245.1 Acidimicrobiaceae bacterium | reverse complement strand
CTCCAGGGGGGCATCCATCCCAACTTCGACGGCGACTACTACCTCGAGGTGATCCGAGCGGTCCGCCAGGCTTCGGCCACCATCCACATCCATGGGTTCACCGCGCTGGAGGTCACCGAAGGGGCGCGCCGATCCGAGGTGTCGTTGTCCGAGTACCTCACGCTGTTGCGAGATGCCGGGCTGAAGACACTGCCGGGAACGGCGGCCGAGATACTGGACGACGAGGTCCGCAAGGTCTTGTGCCCCGACAAGATCAACACCGAGGAATGGCTGTACGCCCACCGCACGGCGCACAGCGTCGGCCTGCGGTCCAATGTGACCATCATGTTCGGGGCGGTCGAGCATCCGCGGTCGTGGGCCCGCCACATGACCCGTACCCGTGCCCTCCAGCGGGAAACGGGGGGCTTCACCGAGTTCGTGCCGCTGCCCTTCGTGCACATGGCCACGCCGATCTACCTGCAGAAGCGGTCCCGGCGAGGACCGACGTTCCGCGAGACGCTCCTCATGCATGCGGTGGGCCGGATCGCCTACCAGGGCGCCATCGACAACATTCAGGTCAGCTGGGTGAAGATGGGCACCGAGGGTGTCCGTCAATTGCTCGGGGCCGGCGTCAACGACCTGGGTGGCACCCTGATGGACGAGAACATCTCCCGGGCCGCCGGGGCCAGCCACGGCCAGATGATGGACGTCGACGGCTTCCGGGAGCTGGTGCAGCCGCTCGGGCGGGAGCTGGTGCAGCGCACCACCCTCTACGGCCGGGTCTCGCAACCACCGGGCGGGCACAACGGGTGGGATGCCGACGTCGTCCGGCCCATCGCCGCCTCACAGTGAGGTGACCGTCTCCGGGGCGCCCGGGGGCACCGGCGAGCCAGCCGGGGACGCCTTCGAGCGCCTGGCCGAGGAGCTGTCGGCCGAATCAGGATCGAGGGCCCAACGCAACCTCTACCGGTCGATGCTCGCCACCGTCCGGGAGCTGGCCCACGAGGACACCGACGTCATCGATCTCAAGATCGCCGACGCCGCCCTGGCCGAGATGTCCGAGGCCTTCCGGGTGTTTCGTCCCTATCGTGCCATCAAGAAGATGACCGTCTTCGGTTCGGCCCGGACCGCTCCCGACGACCCGGCCTATGCCCACACCCGGGAGCTGGCCCGCTCGATGGCCGAGGCCGGATGGATGGTGGTCACCGGGGCGGGCCCGGGCATCATGGCGGCGGGAATGGAGGGGGCGGGAACCGACCGCTCGATCGGGGTGAACATCCGGCTCCCCTTCGAAGGCGGGGCCAACACCTTCATCGCCCAGGACCCCAAGTTGGTCGAGATGCGCTACTTCTTCACCCGGAAGCTCATGTTGATCAAGGAGTCCGACGGATACGCCGTGCTCCCGGGAGGATTCGGCACCCTGGACGAGGCCTTCGAGCTGCTGACCCTGTTGCAGACGGGCAAGGCCGCGCCTGCTCCCGTCGTGCTGCTCGATATCCCCGGAGGGAATTACTGGACCGAATGGGACCAGTTCGTCGAGCGGGCCGTGGCGTCCAGAGGGCTCATCTCCATAGATGACCGCTCGCTGTTCATCATCACCGACGACATCGGTGCGGCTACCGACGAGCTGACCGGCTTTTACCGGAATTACCAGTCGTCCCGGTGGGTCGGTGACCTGTTGGTCCTGCGCTTGCTGGTGGCCCCGAGCGCATCGGAGCTGGCCGAGCTAAACGGCCGGTTCGGCGACGTTCTGGCCGGGGGCGTCATCCGCCACACCAAGCCGCTCCCGCCCGAGCGAGCGGGCAACGACCATCTCGACCAACCCCGGCTGGCCCTGCGCTTCGACAAGTTCCACTACGGGCGCCTCCGCCAGCTGATCGACGCCGTCAACCAGTGCCGCGGGGACCGGTCATGAACGGCGGGCAGCGCACCACGGCCGTCGAGAGCCTGCGGGATCGCGACCCGGCGCTGGCCGCATTGATCGAGCGCCATGGCCTGGCTCCCCTGCGTCCCCGGGTCCCGTCGGCCCTGCGCTTCGATGCCCTGGCCCGCTCGATCCTCTACCAGCAGCTGGCCGGAAAGGCGGCTGCCGCCATCCACGCCCGGTTCGTTGCCGCGCTGGGCGGGACGGTGACCGCCGCCATGGTTCTGGCCGCGGCACCCGAGCTCCTGACCTCGTGCGGCCTGAGCCGGGCCAAGGCCGCGGCCATCTCCGACTTGGCCGAGCACGTCGTCGACGGCCGGCTGAACCTGGACCGAATCGGGCGGCTGTCGAACGAGCAGGTGATCGAACAGCTAGTCCAGGTGCGGGGCATCGGCCGCTGGACCGCCGAGATGTTCCTCCTGGGCACGCTCGGCCGGCTCGACATCTGGCCCACCGGCGACTTCGGCGTGCGCGTCGGCTTCGCTTCCGGGTGGAACTTGCCCGACGTCCCGTCGCCCAAGGAACTAGAAGTGCTGGGCGAGCCCTTCCGGCCCTACCGGAGCCTGGTGGCCTGGTACTGCTGGCGGGCAGCGGACGACCGGACCCTGGTCCCCACTCCGGCCCTGGTCGTGCCCACGTGAATCGAAGCCCGCGTGATCGAAGGGAGTCCCTGTGAAGGATCACGACATCCGGCTGCTTCTGGCCGACGTCGACGGAACCCTGGTGACCCAGGCCAAGGAGCTCACCGACCGAGCCATCGCGGCCGTGCACCGGGTGCACGACGCCGGCATCCTCTTCGCCGTCACCAGCGGACGCCCGCCCCGGGGCATGTCCATGCTCATCGAGCCCCTCAAACTGTCCACTCCGGTATCGGCCTTCAACGGCGGACTGATCGTCAACCCCGACCTGTCGGTCATCGAGCAGAAGGTGATCGATCCGGCCGTGGTCAAGCCGATGCTCGACCTGTTGGCGTCGTTCGGCCTCGACACGTGGATCTACCGGGGAGCGGAGTGGTACGTGCGGGACCCCGAAGGCCCCCATGTCGACCGGGAGGCGAAGACGGTGGAGTTCTCCCCCACGGTGGTCGACAGCTACGACAAGCTCACCACCGACGTGGCCAAGATCGTCGGGGTGAGCGATGAACCTGACGCCGTGATCAGGGGCCAGGCCGCGGCCCGGGAGCAGTTCGGGGACCGGGTCTCCGCGGCCGGCTCCCAGCCCTACTACTTGGACATCACCCATCCCGAGGCCAACAAGGGCGGCGTGGTGACGTTCCTGGCCGACCGGTTCGGCATCACCACCGATCAGATCGCCACCATCGGGGACATGCCCAACGACATGCTCATGTTCGCCGTCTCGGGGTTGAGCATCGCCATGGGCAACGCGTCGAGCGAGGTGCAGGCGTCAGCCGACCAGGTGACGACGTCCAACGAGGAGGAGGGGTTCGCCGTCGCCGTCGAGCGGTACATCCTCGGGGCCGACGACCACCCCGGCTGACCGCCGGTTGGCGGTGGCGATGGGCTGACGGGGCGATGGGCTGGCGGGACGGTCGGCGATGAAGCAGGCTGGCGGCACCGTGGGCCCGGGTGCCAGCCGCCTCGGGGACCGGGACCTCCTCAGGGGCCGTCGTCGAACGCGAATCCCGATGCCGACCCGCCGGCACCCACGCTCCCGGTCAACAACGTCGCCGCCTTGTCGACGGCGCGTCGGGCCCGGGTGATCCGCTTCTCCTCGGCCACCAGGTCCGGGTCGGGCTCACGTCCGGCCCGGACGGAATCGGAGGCTTGACGAAGTCGGTCGATGGCCAGGTCGGCCAGCGATTCCGAGATGGCCGACAACCGGTCAGCCACATCGACCAGGTCGTCGCTCACTTCTGCGATGGGGACATGACCTCGATCACGTCGAGCTCCCCGTCGGCGTGTTGTTTCCGAATGACCTTCTTGTCGAACTTGCCCACGCTGGTCTTGGGGATCTCGTCGACGAACGCCCACCGCTCGGGCAGCCACAGCCGGTGCACGCGGTCGGAGAGGAACTCCACCAGCTCGTCGGCGGTGACCTCAGATCCCTCGCATCGGACCACCGCGACCAGGGGTCGTTCGCTCCACTTGGGATCGGGAACGCCGATCACCGCCGCTTCGAACACGCCGGGATGGGCCATGACCTCGTTCTCGAGCTCGACCGAAGAGATCCACTCGCCGCCGGTCTTGATCACGTCCTTGGTGCGATCGCTGATCTGCATGAATCCCTTGGAATCGAGCGAGCCCACGTCGCCCGTCCGCAGCCACCCATCGTGGAAGCGATCCTCGCTCGGTTCGCGGTAGTACGAGCCGGTGACCCAGGGGCCGCGGACCTCGAACTCCCCCACCGTCTCGCCGTCGTTGGGAAGGACGCTGCCGTCATCGGCGCAGATCCGGATCTCCACCCCGGGCACCACCCGTCCTGCCTTGCTGCGCCAATCCAGCTCGTCCTCGGGGGTGGCGCTGCGGGGTGGGATGGACAGAGCGCACAGCGGACTGGTCTCGGTCATGCCCCACCCCTGGACCATGTCGATCCCGAACCGCTCGTCGAACTGCTTGATCATCTGCCGGGGCACGGCGGCGCCACCGCCCACGATCATCCGGACCGACGACATGTCGACCTCGTGGGTCTCGGAGTAGCGCAGCACGTCGTTCCAGATGGTGGGTACCCCGGCGGTCAGGGTGGGGCGCAGGGCGGCGTTGATGGCAGCCAGCGGTTCGGCCTGGAGGAACTGCTGGGGCATGACCAGGTCTGCCCCGACCATGAAGGCGGCGTACGGGGTGCCCCAGGCATTGGCGTGGAACATGGGCACGATGGTCAGCACCCGGTCCGTCTCTTTGATGCCCATCGACGATGCCGAGGTGACCGCCATCGAGTGCAGGTACGTGGATCGATGGCTGTAGACGACGCCCTTGGGGTTTCCGGTGGTGCCCGAGGTGTAACACATGGCCGCCGCCTCGCGTTCGTCCAGGTCGGGCCAGTCGAAACCGGCGGATTCGGCGCTGAGCAGCGTCTCGTAGTCGTGCGTCTCACCCAGCGGCGAGTCAGCACTGGGATCACCCCCGGCCACGATGAAGTGCTTGACCGTGGTCAGCTGGTCGCGTACCCGAGCCAGGAGGGGAACGAGCATGTCATCGACGATGATCACCTTGTCCTCGGCGTGATTGATCACGTAGGCCAACTGGTCGGGGAAAAGCCGGACGTTGAGGGTGTGGAGCACGGCGCCCATGGACGGTACGGCCAGGTACACCTCCATGTGGGTCTGGTTGTTCCACAAGAAGGTGCCAACCCGATCGTCACCGGTGACGCCCAGCTTGCGGAGGGCGGCAGCCAACTGGTCGGTTCGGTCGCCGACCTCGGCGAACGTGGCCGAGGTGTGCTCGCCCGCAGGCCCCGTGACCGTCAGGACCTGGCTCTCCCCGTAGACGGTCCGTCCGTGGCGGAGGATCCCGCTGACGAGTAGTGGACCATCTTGCATGGTGCTGAGCACGGCGAGCCTCCCCTGGATATTGGTGGGACGAGCTTATCGATGCCGCCTGCACCGGGCGCTAGCGGCCCTTGTCAGCCAGGCAGGCCCGGTGGTGTACTGGAGGGGCGCCACCGTCGCTCGTGGCCCACTTGGGCAGCGACAGTGGCGGGCCTCCGTCTGCTTCTCCGGGCGACGAGAACTCTGAGTCGGCCGCTCACGGCACTCCAAATCGGATGTTGAGGTGAGCGGATGAGCAAGGTGGTCGTCGGGGTTGGAGTGGCGTGCGCCGGAATCGTGGTCGCACTGTTGGTGACCGTGGTGGCAGTCGCCGGCGCAGGAACCGGTGGCTCGGGCGGGACTACGGGAGGATCGGCCGGATCGGGCAGCGGTCCTTCCGGCTCGGGAGGGTCCAACCGCGGCCCAGCCGTCCCTCCGGATTGGGTGACCCAGTACCGCCAGGCCGCGGCTACCTGCCCGGGCCTGTCATGGTCGGTGCTGGCCGGCATCGGCACGGTGGAGACCCACAACGGGCAGTCGAACGCCCCCGGCGTGTGGTCCGGGGCCAATTCGGCCGGCGCCGAGGGACCGATGCAGTTCGAACCGGCCACCTTTGCCGCCGAGGCAGTGGTCGGTCCCGGGGGGGCCCAGCCCGCGTCCCCGTACGACCCCATCGACGCCATCTACACCGCGGCCAAGCTCCTCTGCTCCAACGGCGCCGGTAGCGCCGCTACCCTCCGCGCCGCCGTCTACGACTACAACCACTCCGACACCTACGTGAACACGGTGCTCACCTTGTCTATCGCCCTGGCCGACTCCCCCGCAGCCGACGGGTCGGTGGTCGCCGCTCTCCAGTTCGCGGCCGAGAAGCTCAACACTCCCTATGTGTGGGGCGGGACGGGCAACGGCGGGTTCGACTGCTCCGGGCTGATCCAGGCGGCGTACCAAGCGGGAGGCATTTCCATGCCCCGGGTGGCCCAGGACCAATATGACGCCGGGCCAGTGGTCACCGCGGCGCAGACGATTCTGCCCGGTGACCTGGTCTTCTTCGGTAACGGGCCCAGTGGTGTCGATCACGTCGGCCTCTACGTGGGTGGCGGGGAGATGATCGATGCCCCCCACACCGGGGCCAACGTCCGTTTCGACAATGCCGACTGGTCAGGTCTGGTCGGGGTCACCCGGCCGGCCGGGTGAGCGAGACCGTGCCCGTTTCGCCCAAATCGGCGCGAGACCTTCCATAGTGGAGACCGACTCCGCTGGACCCCTGGTCGAGGCCGCTATGGATCGTGCAGTTCGGCTCAGTTCCCAGGCGGCCGGTAAAGCGTCTTCTTGGCTGCAGCCGCGTCGGCTTCGCTCGCTGTAAGGAGAGCCACCGTGCGCGCTGTGGCACCACCACCGGCATTCACAGACAACGCGGCCGCGGCGGCGGAAACGGCGTCGGGCATGTCCACGATGACGTAGGCGTCAGTCTCGCCCAACGCAAAATGGAACGTATCGACCGTCCCACCCACGCTCTCTATGAGTGCGGTGGCGGCAGCCACACGAGCCGACCCGCCCTCGGCCTTCAGGCCCCTGACGCCGTCCAAGGTGTACTTCACTTCAATCAAGTATTTCGGCATCATGCCCCCAATCGTCTTTGGCACCGACCGTACTCTGGAGCGATCGGGTGTGCTCCGGTGCCCCAGACCGCCAGGTGGCGCCCCCTATCCATGGGCTCGCAGTTCAGCTCCCGGTAGCAGTTGCCGTTCCGGGGATATCTGTGCCGCATATCGGCTGGCTGGAGACGGGAACGAAGCCCTTCGACTGGGCCTGCAGATACCAGGTACAGCTCTTGGCCGGGTCATGCCCGAAGATGGTCGAGTAGTTGATGGGATTGGGCAATAGGCCGTTGGCGTTGTAGGACTTGAGATTGCGGAGGGACGTGATGACGGCAGATGACGTCGGATTCTTTCCGGCCAGTTGCATACCCTTGATCATCAAGTCAGCTCCCGCCCATGCCTCATATTGCTCGAAGGTGGGAAACTGGGTCTTGCCGAAGCTGTCGTACTTCTGGAGCGCAGCCTTCATCTGGGTTGTTGCGGCGTTGGGCAACTGGAAGGGTCGGAACAGGGAGGCGAAGTAGTCACCCTGCAGGTCCTGCCAGGCAGGCGACGTGATGGCGGCCGGCTCATAGCCGGTGGGGAAGACGACCGCCTTCAGCTTCACCCCGGCCTGCTTCAGGGACGTGGCCAAGGCGAAGTTGGAATTGTCGTCCATGGCACCGAAGAGGCCGTTCACGTTCTTCGATTTGGCCACCAAGGCGGGCGTGGTGAAGTTCGCGCCGCCGATGGGAACCGTGGTGTCCAGGACACCTTGCTTGCCGCCGGCGTGAATCACCGATTGGACGGTACCGATAGCCGAGCGGCTGGACGACGGTGAGATGCTGTAACCGTAGGAACCGACGACGTTGCCACCGTGGGAGACGAGAAACTTCCCGATCCCAGTGTTGACCGGGTACTTCGGATCGACGCTTCCATTGTCCGAGGCGAACATGTTGGTGTTGGGCTGCTGGCCCCACTCCGGTCCGTCTTGGAAGCTCCCCGTTACCGGGATTCCGGCCTGGTTGGTGTATTTCGCCCCCTCGAAGAAGAGAGCACTGACCGATACGACGCCGAGAACCCCGTGGGACACCGCTTCTTGGACGGCCGTGGAGGATTCCGTGGGACTGGTCTGGTCGTCGAAGACGAGCGTCGAGATCTTATGACCGTTGACACCACCATTTGCGTTCTGAAGGTCAATGCGGGCACGAAAGGCTCCCGGCACCCCCTCGTACGTGGGTGCGCCGACCCCAGAGCAGGTACAGACCAAAGCGATCGTGATGGGTGACGCAGTCGCAGCGCTCGCCGATTCCGTCGTGAGCCCGACGGCACCGACGAAGCTGAGACTCGTGGCTGTGGCCAACGCAAGCGCAATCCGCGTGAATCGCAACCTCATGGTCATTCTCCCCCCTGGCCCGGCTGAGCGAGCCATGTGGCCTCAGTCCCCCCAGGAGCCAGGTTTAATTGTGACGTCGATGTAGAAGTTAGCTCACGCGCCGAGCGGTAGGCGTCTACTCCGGCCGGGTAGCCCCGGAGGTGTACCGATGAGTTGTGGTACCGGCAACGGTCTACACACATGGAGCGAGCCGTGCGGCCCGCTCGAAGAGGAGCAGTAGATGAAGAGCACCGTGGTGCGCTATCAGACCAAGCCGGCGCAAGCCGACGAAAACCAACGACTGATCGAGGCGGTGTTCGCCGAACTGGACCAACGCCAGCCCGATGGCTTCACCTACAAGGTCTTCCGGCTCGAGGACGGCGTGAGCTTCATCCACGTGGTGATCGAGGACGACGTAGAGGAACCTGACTCGCTACAGGATGTGCCCGCTTTTCGAACCTTCGTGGCCGGCATCGCCGAGCGGTGCGACGTTCCCCCGCTGGCGACCGGAGCAACCGTCGTAGGCGGCTACCGCTGACCAGCCCAACCCGGCACGGCGCTGACACCTGCTCCGATGTCCCTGCCGGACAAAGGTGTCGGCATCCACTCGCGCTTGAGCGAATTGCCGGGTGGGCCAGGTCGACATTTTCCCAAGCACGGAAGATTTCGGAAATTGAACCACCGGAGGGCGCTCGATCGAACCAGGACCACCCGAGGGCACTCGAGAGGCGTCGGGCTCAGCGCAGGGCGAGCTGACCCGGCACGATCGGGGCCGGCAGTTCCGTCGTACCCATGAGGAAGCGGTCGACCGCCGACGCGGCCGACCGGCCTTCGGCGATGGCCCAGACGATCAGGCTCTGGCCGCGGGTCATGTCGCCGCATACGAAGACACCCTCGACGTTGGTGGCCCAGGCCGAGTCGGCGACCACGTTTGACCGGCTGTCGAGCTCGACGCCCAGCTCGGCTACCACACCGCCGGGTTCCGCGCCCAGGAAACCCAGGGCCAAGAGGACGAGGTCGCAATGCAGCTCAAAGGCGGTGTTGGCAATCGGGGTGAACAGAGGACGGCCGTCGTCGCCGATGGCCACTTCCACCTCCTCGCCCCGCAGACCGCTGACCGCACCCGACCCGTCGTTCACGAACTCCACCGTGGTCACCCCGAACATCCGCTCGCCCCCCTCCTCGTGGGCGGCCGAGGTGCGAAGGATCAGCGGCCACGTCGGCCACGGGTTCTCGCCCAACCGGTCCGACGGCGGCTCGGGCATGATCTCGAGCTGGTGCACCGAGAGGGCACCTTGTCGATGGGCGGTACCCAGGCAGTCCGCCCCGGTGTCACCACCCCCGATGATGACGACGTGCTTGCCGTGGGCGTCGATGGGCGACGCGGCCAGGGCCCCTTCTTGGACCCGGTTCGACGGCTTCAGGTAGTCCATGGCCGGATGGATGCCGCGAAGCTCTCGTCCGGTGGCCGGGAGGTCGCGGGGCACGGTGGCGCCGCCGGCCAACGCGATGGCATCGAAGTCGTCCCGTAGTGACCGGGCGTTGACCACGGTGACGTCCTCGGCGGCCGCCCCCTGCACTTCGGGCGCCGGTGCTCCCACCGAGACGCCGCAGCGGAACTCCACGCCCTCGGCGGCCAGCTGCCCGAGCCGGCGGTCGAGGACCGCCTTTTCCATCTTGAACTCGGGAATGCCGTAGCGGAGCAGTCCACCGGGCTTCTCGGCCCGTTCGAAGACCACCACCTCGTGCCCGGCCCGGGCCAGTTGCTGGGCGGCGGCCAGGCCCGCCGGTCCGGAGCCGACGACCGCTACTCGCTTGCCCGTAGAGGTCTCCGCCTTGACCGGTTCCACCCATCCCTCGGCCCAGGCCCGCTCGACGATCTCGTACTCGATCCGCTCGATCGTGACCGGATCGGCATTGATGCCCAGTACGCACGCTCCCTCGCACGGAGCCGGGCACAGACGTCCGGTGAAGTCGGGAAAGTTGTTGGTGGCGTGCAGCCGGTCCATGGCCTCTGACCAGTCGTCCCGGTACACCAGGTCGTTCCACTCGGGGATCAGGTTGCCGAGGGGGCAACCTTCGTGGCAGAAGGGGATGCCGCAGTCCATGCAGCGCGCCCCTTGTTCTCGGGCTGACTCGACCGGGAAGGGCTCGTATACCTCCTTCCAGTCACGCAGGCGGACGGGAACGGGACGACGGGGCGGCAGCTCCCGGCCGAATTTGAGAAAACCTCTGATGTCACCCATGTTCCGTGCTCCTCAACCGTGGGGTGCGGCCATGACCGCCTCGTCCACGGACCGACCCTCGGCCACGGCCAGCTCGGTGGCCTCGAGCACGCGCCGGTAGTCCCGGGGCATCACTTTCACGAATGACTCCCAGGTCGTGGACCAGTCCAGGAGGACCTGGTTGGCCACCTCGGACCCGGTCTCGTCCCGATGCAAGATGATGCGGTCCTTCAGCCAGATGCGGTCGTCGGCCGACAGGGGCTCGAGATCGACCAGCTCCGGGTTGTAGAGCCCGTTGAAGTGGTCGTACCGGTCATACACGAAGGCCACCCCGCCAGACATGCCGGCGCCGAAGTTCCGCCCGGTCGGCCCGAGCACTACCACCCGACCACCGGTCATGTACTCGCACCCATGGTCCCCCACGCCCTCGACCACGGCGATGGCCCCGGAGTTCCGCACGCAGAAGCGCTCCCCCACCTGGCCGCGGATGAACACCTCACCCGAGGTGGCCCCGTAGAGGATCACGTTGCCGGCCACGATGTTGTCCTCAGCCACGAACGGCGACTCCTCGGGAGGCCGGACGATGATCCGACCGCCAGAGAGCCCCTTGGCCAGGTAGTCATTGGTGTCGCCGAACAGCCGCATGGTGACGCCCTTGGGCACGAAGGCGCCGAAGCTCTGGCCGGCCGATCCCCGGAACGTCAGGTCGATCGAGCCCTCGGGCAGGCCGTGGCCGCCGTGTCGCTTGGTGATCTCGTGGCCCAGCAAGGTGCCGACCGTCCGGTCGACGTTGGTCACCGCCAGCTCGGCGGTCACCGACCGTTCGTTCTCGATCGCCGGCCGGCACGCCTCCATGAACTGGTGGTCGAGGGCCCGGTCGAGGCGTGGTCCTGCTCGTTCACCTGGAACCGGATGGCCCCCTCGGGCGCCTCGGGGACGGCCAGGATCGGCGCCAGGTCGAGCCCCGACGCCTTCCAGTGGTCGATGGCCGTTGCCGTCTCGAGCAGCTCCACCCGCCCGATGGCCTCTTCGAGCGAGCGCAGGCCCAACTGGGCCAAGTACTCCCGGACCTCCTCGGCGATGTACTCGAAGAAGGTCTCCACGAACTCGGGCTTGCCCGTATAGCGCTTCCGCAGCTCAGGGTTCTGGGTGGCGATGCCCACCGGACAGGTGTCGAGGTGACAGACCCGCATCATGATGCACCCCGAGACGACCAGGGGGGCGGTGGCGAAACCGAACTCCTCACCGCCCAACAGGGCCCCGACCAGGACGTCCCAGCCCGTCTTCATCTGGCCGTCGACCTGGACGACGATGCGGTCCCGCAGCCCGTTGGCCATCAGGGTCTGCTGGGTCTCAGCCAGGCCCAGCTCCCAGGGCGTACCGGCGTGCTACAGCGATGTCAACGGTG
>JAUTXB010000149.1 GCA_030838245.1 Acidimicrobiaceae bacterium | reverse complement strand
TGTCAATCGGTCCGGGCCACGAGTCCCACCAGAGGGAGAGGTCGCGGTACTGCTCCCCCGCCGGTGATGTCAGATCTTCGTCCACGCTTCGGTCAGCACCGTTCGCAGAATCGAGGCCATCTGTTCGAATTCCTTCTCGCCACAGATGAGCGGGGGCGCCAACTGCACGACCGGATCGCCCCGGTCATCGGCTCGACAAATGAGGCCGGCGTCGTAGAGCGCACCGGAGAGGTAGCCCCGGAGCAGCCGCTCGGACTCGTCGTCATCGAAGGTCTGGCGAGTGTCCTTGTCCTTGACCAGCTCGATCCCGTAGAAGTACCCCGCCCCCCGGACGTCACCGACGATGGGCAGATCGCGGAGCGACTCGAGGGCCGAACGGAAGATGGGCTCGTTCGTCCGCACGTGCTCCAAGAGGCCCTCTTTTTCGATGACATCCAGGTTGGCCAGGGCGACGGCCGCGCTCACCGGGTGACCGGCAAAGGTCACCCCGTGCAAGAAGCTGTTGTGTCCTTCCAGGAAGGGCTGGGCCAGGCGATCGCTGACGGCGACGGCGCCGAGCGGAGAGTACCCACTGGTCATGCCCTTGGCCATGGTCACCATGTCCGGCTGGTAGCCATAGCGATCGGCACCGAACCAGTAGCCCAACCGCCCAAAGCCGCAGATCACGTCATCCGACACCAACAGGACGCCGTAACGGTCACAGATCTCCCGAACCCGCTGGAAGTACCCAGGTGGCGGAGGAAAACAACCCCCGGCGTTCTGCACCGGTTCCAAGAAGACGGCGGCCACCGTGTCCGGGCCCTCGCTCAACAATGCCTGTTCGATGGCATCGGCGGCCCACTGGCCGAAGGCGTCGAGATCGTCGGCGAAGTACTTGGCCCGGTAGAAGTTGGTGTTCGGCACCTTGATGGCCCCGGGCACCAACGGCTCGAACGGTGTCTTGATCTCGGACAAACCGGTGATCGACAGCGCTCCCATGGTGGCTCCGTGGTAGGAGATGTCGCGGCTGATGACCTTGGTCCGGCTCGGCTCGCCCACCAGCTTGAAGTACTGCCGGGCCAGCTTCCAGGCTGACTCGACCGCTTCTGATCCTCCCGTGGTGAAAAAGATCCGGTTGCAGTCGCCTGGGGCCAGATCGGCCAGGCGGGCGGCCAGCTCGATGGCCCGAGGGTGGGCATAGCTCCACAGGGGGAAAAAGGCGAGCTCGCCGGCCTGGCGCGCCGCCGCCTCGGCCAACTCGACGCGCCCATGGCCGACCTGGCTGGTGAACAGGCCCGACAGGCCGTCGAGGTAGCGTTTGCCGTGCTCATCCCACACGTTGATGCCCTCACCCCGGACGATGACGGGGACGTCCTGGTCGAGGTAGGTCGACATACGAGTGAAGTGCATCCACAGATGCTCCTTGGCGTTCTCCTGCAGTGCTTCGGTGTTCATCTCGCTCATCTGGTCCCCCAGGCATAGGTCTGTTTGGTCAGCTTCAGGTACATGAACGTCTCGGTGTCGCGAACGCCGGGAATCCGTCGGATGACCCCGTTCAACAGTTCGACGATGGCGTCGTCGTCCTCACACACCAGCTCGACCAGGATGTCGAAGGAGCCGGCGCACATCACCACGTAGTCGATGTCGTCCACCGCGGCCAGGCGGTCGGCGACCTCCCGCACATCCCCTTCGGTTCGGATCCCCACCATGGCCTGGCTCCGGAACCCCACTTGCAGCGGGTCGGTGACGGCGACGATCTGGATGACTTCGGCATCGCGGAGCTTCTGCACCCGTTGGCGAACCGCGGCTTCGGACAGACCGACTGACTCGGCGATGGCACCGTAAGGCCGTCGGCCGTCTTGCTGCAGCTCTTCCACGATGGCCTTGTTGACCTCGTCGAGGATCCCGGCGGGCGGAACAGACGCCAGAGGCGGGACCGACGCGGACGGCGACGCCCGCAGCTCCGAGCGGGCCGATCGCTTCCCGGTCACCGTCACCTCGGGAGGCGGTCCGACCAGCCGCCGCCCACCTTTCGTTCATCCCCGAGCCGCTGCACCACAATCGCCTCCTCGTAGCAGTTACAACCTAATTGAGGGCGAATGTCAAGGGAATTCGTTGCGAAACCTAGACTTAACAACGATATCGCTTGTTTCTGCCCTTGAAATCGGTCACCATGACCCAAGAGACGTTCGGGGGGCACTCGCTGATGGGCCGTCCGGACACGAACCCGACGGAGGAACAGGTGAGCCCACAGGCATCGGCGCCCGCTTCGGGAGAGGCGATCGGCATACTGGCCAACTTCATCGGGGGCCGGTACGTCGAGGGTACGAGCGGCTCCCTCTCGCCGCTGATCGATCCCAGCACCGGCGACGTGTTCGCCCAGGCACCCGTCTCGGTTGCCGCCGACGTCGACGCCGCGTGCGCCGCCGCGGCCGCCGCATTCCCCCAGTGGCGTGACAGCACACCGTCGGACCGGAGTCTCGCCCTGCTCCGGATCGCCGACACCCTCGAAGCCCGAGGTGACGAGCTGGTGCGGGCGGAGTCCCAGAACACCGGGAAGCCGGTGGCCGTGACCATGGCGGAGGAACTGCCGCAACTGGTCGACCAGATCCGGTTTTTCGCCGGCGCCGCCCGCATCCTCGAAGGCAAGTCGGCTGGTGAGTACCTGGCCGGCCACACCTCGTTCGTCCGGCGCGAGCCCATCGGCGTCTGCGCGGCGGTAACACCGTGGAACTACCCCCTCATGATGGCCGTGTGGAAGTGGGCACCGGCGTTGGCCGCCGGGAACACCATGGTGTTGAAGCCGGCGGACACCACCCCGGTCACCACGCTGCTCATGGCCGAGATGATGAGCGAGCACCTACCACCCGGGGTGTTCAACGTCGTGTGTGGCGACCGCGGCACCGGGAGGTTGTTGGTCGACCATCCCGTTCCGGCCATGGTCTCGATCACCGGGAGCGTGCGGGCCGGCATCGAGGTGGCCGGCGCCGCCGCCAAGCAGCTGAAGCGGGTCCATCTCGAGCTCGGGGGCAAGGCGCCGGTCATCGTCTTCGACGATGCCGACCTGGACGCGGCGGCGGAGGGGATCGCGGTGGGAGGGTTCTTCAACGCCGGACAGGACTGCACGGCTGCCACTCGGGTGCTGGCCGCGCCCGGGGTCCATGACGACCTGGTCGCCGCTCTGGCTGATCAGGCCCGAGGTCAAAAGGTGGGGGGCACCGAGAGGGAGGATGCCGACTTCGGCCCGCTGAACAGCGCGGCCCAGTTGGCCCGGTTCGAGGGGTTCTTCGACCGGCTGCCCGGGCACGCCGAAGTGGTGACCGGCGGGACCCCGGTCGGCACCCGTGGGTACTGTTTCGCTCCCACCGTCGTGGCCGGGGTCGAACAGGACGACGAGATGGTGCAACAGGAGATGTTCGGCCCGGCCATCACCGTGCAGCGCTTCTCCGACGAGGCCCAGGCGATCGCCTGGGCCAACGGCGTCGAGTACGGGTTGGCGTCAAGCGTCTGGACCACGGACCACAGCCGGGCCATGCGCATGGCCAAGGCGCTCGACTTCGGCGCGGTGTGGATCAACACCCACATCCCGATCGTGGCCGAGATGCCCCACGGCGGATTTAAGCACTCGGGCTATGGCAAGGATCTCTCGTCCTACAGCCTCGACGACTACACGCGGATCAAGCACGTCATGAGCTACATCGATGGGTAAACCACTCCGGTCTGGTGCACCGGTCGAGTAAAGGGGCAATGGCGATGACCTCAGAGTTGATAGCTCCCGGAGCGATGGAACCAGTGGAGCGCGTGCACAAGGGCCTCAAGACGGGCGCCCTCGGACTCATCTCGAGCACCGTCATCGGCGTCGCCTCGACCGCCCCCGCCTACAGCTTGGCCGCCACCCTCGGCTTCGTCGTGGTGGCCATCGGCGTGCAGGCTCCCATCGTCACCGTGCTGGCCTTCGTCCCGATGCTGTTCATCTCGTTCGCCTACAAGGAGCTCAACAAGGCTGATCCTGACTGTGGGACCACCTTCACCTGGGCCGCCCGAGCCTTCGGGCCCCGAACCGGATGGATGGGGGGGTGGGCCATCATCGCCGCCGACGTGCTGGTCATGGCCAGCTTGGCCCAGGTTGCCGGTCAGTACGTCTTCCTCCTCTTCAACACCGGTTCGATCGGCAACAACGCGGCCAGCAACTGGGTGCTGCTGGTGGGCATCTTCTGGATCGTGGCCATGACCTACATCTGCTTTGTCGGCATCGAGATCTCGGCCAATTTTCAGAAAGCCCTGCTCGGTATCGAGCTGACCATGCTGGCGGTGCTGTCCATCGTGGCACTGGTGAAGGTGGGTAACGGGAGCGCCCCGGTCGGCCACCTGGTGCCGTCGTGGTCGTGGTTCAACCCGTTCTCCATCTCGAGCCCATCGGCGTTCATCAACGGCGTCACATTGATGCTGTTCATCTACTGGGGCTGGGACACTACCGTCTCGATCAACGAGGAGACGGCCAATCCGGAGACCGTTCCCGGGCGGGCCGCAGTCCTTTCGACCGTGGTGCTGCTGGTCACCTACTTGCTCGTGGTCGTGTCGACCCAGTCCTTCGCCGGGCTCGGCACCAAAGGTGTGGGGCTCGGCAACACCGCCAACCAGAACGATGTGCTGTCCGGCCTGGGCAGCGCGGTGTTCGGCACGTCGGGCTTCGGGAGCGTCCTTTCCCACCTGCTCTTGTTGATGGTCCTGAGCTCGGCCGCCGCCTCCACCCAGACCACCATCCTGCCCACCGCCCGCACCACCCTGTCGATGGCGGTGTACAAGTCGATCCCGGCCAAGTTCGGCACGGTTAGTCGCAAGCACATGACGCCGGCGGTGTCCACCATCGCCATGGGGGGACTCTCGGTCATCCTCTACATCATCATGAACCACATCTCGGCCGGCACGATCATCGCCGACTCGGTGTCGGCCCTGGGCGTGATGATCGCGTTCTACTACGGCCTGACCGGCTTCGCCTGCGCCTGGTACTACCGGAACAACCTGACCGACAGCGCCCGCAACTTGTGGATGCGTGGCATCCTGCCCGTGGTGGGCGGCGTGATGCTGTACGGGGCCATGGTGTTCAGCTTCTACCACTACTGGAACCCGACGAACAGCTACACGTCGTGGACCCTCCCCTTCTCGCCCCATTGGCATATCGGCGGGGTGTTCTTGATCGACCTCGCAGCCCTCGTGCTCGGAGTGGTCCTGATGCTCGTCTACTCCGGGATCCGGCCGCGGTACTTCCGCGGTGAAGTGCTCAACAAGTCGACGCCGACGCTCGTCCCCGAGAGCATCGGCACGCCGGTGGGGATGTTCGGGGTCGACCCGGACGAGGAGGTCGTTCCGTCCTAGCCTTTCCTGTCGGAGCGAGATCCATCGGGATCACGCCACACACTCAGGAGCCTTCGGAAAGGAGGTCGCCTCGATGATCGTCGGCATTCCCAACGAGGTGAAGGACGGCGAGTACCGGGTAGCCATGACGCCGGCCGGCGCACGGGAACTGCTCTCGGAGGGCCACACCGTCTTCATCGAAAAGGGTGCCGGAGTCGGGTCGTCGATTCCCGACGGCGAGTTCGCCGCGGTGGGAGCGACCATCCTCGACTCCGCCGACGACGTCTGGGCCGAGTCGAACTTGATCTGCAAGGTCAAAGAGCCGATTCCCGAGGAGTTCCACCGACTCCGACGGGACCTGGTCCTGTTCACCTACCTGCACCTGGCTGCCTCTCGCCAGTGCACCGACGCCCTCATGGCCACCGGTACCACGGCCATCGCCTACGAGACCGTACAGCTGCCCGACGGCTCCCTGCCCCTGCTGACACCGATGAGCGAGGTGGCCGGTCGGATGGCTCCGTTGATGGGCGCGCACCATCTCATGAGCCCGACGGGCGGTCGAGGTGTACTGGTCTGCGGGGTCCCCGGTGTGCGATGCGCCAAGGTGGTCATCCTGGGTGCCGGTGTCGCCGGCATGGCTGCGGCCACGTTGGCCGTCGGCATGCACTCCGACGTCTACGTCCTGGACCGCAATCTCGAGCGGCTCAGACAGGTCGACCACCACTTCCGGGGAGCGCTCGAAACGGTGGCGTCCAGTACCCACGCCATCGAAGAAACGTGCGTCGACGCCGACATCGTCATCGGAGCGGTGCTGGTGGTGGGAGCCAAGGCCCCCAAACTGGTCTCCAACCAGCTTGTGACGCGCATGCGGCCCGGCTCGGTGTTGGTCGACATCTCCGTCGACCAGGGTGGGTGCTTCGAAGCCACCCACCCGACCACGCACTCGGATCCCACGTTCGAGGTCAATGGGTCCCTCTTCTATTGCGTGGCCAATATGCCCGGTGCCGTTCCCCACACCTCGACCCACGCCCTGGCCAACGCCACCCTCCCCTACGTCGGTGAGATCGCCGAGCGGGGATGGCGGGCGGCGTGCGCAGCGGATCCCGCTCTGGGCTTGGGCGTCAACACCGTCGACGGTTCCGTGATCTATCCACCGGTGGCCGAGGCCCACGGCCTTCCCTCTGTGCCGCTCGGCCAAGTATTGGCCTGACCAATCCCGATCGAGCCCATGAGGGGGACGCGTGGGTGATCACGGTGCCACCAACCTGTACCCGATGCCACGAACCGTTTCGATACGGGCGTCGCTTCGAGCCAGTTTGGCTCGCAGCCGGGCCACGTGAACGTCGATCGTGTTGGAGCCAACGGCATCGGCCTCGTCGTCCCAGACCTGGACGGCGATGGTCGAACGCGTCACCACTGCGGGGGATCGTCGAAGCAACAGCTCGAGCAAGCCCAGCTCGGTCGCGGTGAGAACGACGATCTCGCCCGCCGCGGTGACCTCCCGGGTGACCGTGTCCAAGCTCAGGTCAGCACAGGCCAACTGGGGAGAAAGGGTGAAGGCCGGTCGTCGCTGTAGTGCCTGGAGGCGAGCGAGCAGCTCGGAGAAGGCGAAGGGCTTCACCAGATAGTCGTCGGCACCGGTGTTGAGCCCTGTCACGCGATCTTCGGTCGCGTCTCGCGCCGTGAGCATCAAGATGGGCGTGCGGTCACCTCGTTGGCGGGCGCGATCGACAACCTCGATCCCGCTCAGCTTGGGCATTCTCCAGTCGAGGACGGCCACGTCGTACTCGTAGGCTCGAAGGTACGAGACGGCCTGTTCACCATCGGCCACCGCGTCCACGATGTACCCGTTCTCGCGCAGGCCCCGCTCCAGCACCGACCGCAGAGGACCGTCGTCTTCGGCCACCAGGACCCTCATGCGTTGCCTCCACCCGTCCGCTCCGTGGGCCAGACAGACCGGCCCAGGTTTCTCGAACTGCATGCATAGGAACAGCGTGGCCGGACCACGCCGTCCAGCTTGCAAGCTACCCCGTCATACCTCACGTTCAGGTGACGGCCGTCAACCCGTCCTGACACAGGCGAAGCGGCGGCGACTGCGTCGGCCTCCAGGTCAGCGTGGCGATGGTGATGGCGATGGCGATGGCGATGGGGATCGCCGGGCACCGGAAAGGAGCAGCCTGGATCGACCTCGTCGGCAGAGACCCGCCGCCTCGAGCAGCTGGGTCCCGATCCGAACCGTGAGCGTGATGACGGGTGGCCATAACCGAAGGCAGCCCACGGTACGCTCCCACGATGGCCGGCGAGGTGGCGATCGATCGCCGCCACTTCCTCAAGGCGGCGACGGTGGTGGCCGGGGTCGCCGTCGCCGGGGCAGCGGCAGGCTGCTCGTCCCCGGCGGCCACGACATCTTCGGCCAAAACCGATATCTGGCAGGAACTGGGGCGCCATCTGCGGGGCCCGTTGCTCCGGCCCGGTGACCCTCGATATCGAGCGGTGGCCCGCCCCTACAACACCCGCTATGCCGATGTGCTGCCCAAGGGGATCGCCCTCTGCCAAGGGAACGGTGATGTCAGCCAGTGCATCTTGTGGGCGCGCAGTCACCACGTCCCGTTCGCCGTGCGATCAGGGGGGCACAGCTACGGGGGGTTCTCGACCACGAGCGGGCTGCTCATCAGCCTGAAAGAGATGCACGACGTGAGCCTGGACGCCGCCAACGGCACGGCCACCCTGCAGTGCGGCGCCCTGAACCGCCAGCTCATCGGCCTGCTACCCCGTCACGGCCTCATGGTCCCGAACGGTCGCTGCCCGTCGGTAGGCGTAGGTGGGTTCATGCTCGGTGGTGGCTTCGGCTTCAACTCCCGCCGGCTCGGCCTGGCCGTGGACAAGTTGGTCCGCACTCGCATGGTCACGGCGGAAGGGAAGCTGGTGACCGCCGATGCCGGGACGAACAGCGATCTGTTCTGGGCCTTGCGTGGTGGGGGCGGTGGAAACTTCGGGGTCAACGTCGACTACACCGTGGCCACCACACCGGTCGGCCCGCTGTCCGTGTACAAGCTCGGCTGGGCCTGGGACCAGGCCCCTGCGGCCATGACCGCCTTCGACCGGCTCATGGCCGGGGCTCCCGACGGTCTCTCTGCCCGAATCGGCCTCGACATAAAGGGGACCACTCCTCCGCTCCAGGATCCCGGCGCCGTGTCCATGAGCGCACTGGGCCAGTGGTTCGGCAGCCCCGCGGAGCTCGAGGCCGTGTTGGCCCCCGTGCTCGCAGCCGCGGCACCGACCACCAAGTTGATCGAGTCACTCCCCTACAAGTCGGCGCTCAAGTACTTCTCCCACAGCGTCCCCACGGGCTCATTCACCGAGAAGTCGGCGTACATCGGGCCGTCCGGCTTCGACACCTCGTGCGTCGAGACGGCCATGACATGGGTGGAACGATGGCCGGGCAGCTCCAACAGCTCGGCCGCCGGGTTCACCCTGTTCGCCTGGGGGGGAGCGATGAACCGGCCGGCGGCTACCGACACCGCTTTCGTGCACCGGGACGCCTCGTGGTTGGCGGTGGTGGGAACCTCGTGGACCAACGCCGACCCTCAGGAATTGATCGACACCAACCTGCGCTACGTCGGTGACTTCTACCAGGCGCTCGGGCCGTTCGTCACCGATCAGGCTTACCAGAACTTCACCGACCCCGCGCTGCCCAATTCGAGTGCCGCCTACTACGGGGAGAACCTGCCGCGGCTCATCCAGGCCAAGCACGACTGGGATCCGGACAATGCCTTCACCTTCGCCCAAGCCATACCCGAATGACGGCGATGGCGGCCGGCGGAGGCCTGCGCCGGCAACGTCGCTGCCCGAGCACGGAGATGCCGCAGGCCCGCCCACGACAGGATCGACCCCTTGTCCGAGCGTCGACCAGTCGTGCCTGAGTTGGCACTAGATTCGTCGGCTATCAGAACCAGTCGGGCCAACGCGACGGAGCGCACGCCACAGGGTGCGAGAGCGCATGTCGCAGGATAAGGGCGTGCATGCCGAAGGATGAGGAAGGCAGTGGTTGGCGTGGTCGCGCCCCGCTATTCCCGGCGGGGCGCACCTCGAGCCACGGTGTGAGATCAGGACGGGTCCGGCCCCGTGCCTGAGCCGCTCGGGCGCGACCAACGCTACATGCCCGGCCTCGACGGGCTGCGGGCGGTGGCCGTCCTGGGGGTCGTCGTGTTCCACCTGGGCTTCGGGTTCCTGCCCGGCGGGCTCCTCGGCGTGGCCGTCTTTTTTACCCTGAGCGGCTACCTGATCACCGACCTGTTGATGAGCGAGTGGCGCTCGTCGGGCCAACTGCAGCTGGGTGATTTCTGGCTCCGGCGAGCCCGCCGCCTGCTGCCGGCCCTGTTCGTGATG
>JAUTXB010000133.1 GCA_030838245.1 Acidimicrobiaceae bacterium | reverse complement strand
TGCGTAGGCCACGCCGCCGAAGGGAATAGGCAACCAGAAGTTGATGGCGCGATAGGCCAACACCCCGGAAAGCGCCTGTCCTGCCGTAGGTCCGAACCCGGTGATCATCGACACCAGGACGAACTCGACCACCCCGAGCCCCCCGGGCGTGATGGGAATGGCGGCAAGGATATTGGCCAACCCATAGGCCACCAGCAAGTCGATGGGAGAGATGAAATGGCTGAAGGCGGCTATGAACACCCACAGCGAGGCGGCGTCGAGCAGCCAGTTGATCGTGGCCCAGGTAACCGCTCGGATCAGGAGCGGTCGGTCCTCCAACAGCACGGCGAAGCGCTCGGCCAATCGCTGCACGGTGGCTGCCGTCTTGTCGGGATCAAGGAAGTGCAGTCGCCCGGAGATCCTTCTGACGACGTTGGCGGCCCGCTCCTGCCCCCGGGTCAGGAGGTAGAAGAGTCCACCGAATGCGCCCAGGAGCACCACGCCGATGGCGGCGGCCACCACCACCAAGATGGTTCCCGACTGGGATTGACCACCATGGTGGCTGGTGGGGACGTGGAAGCCGTGGATCAAGACGAATGCCACCAACGCCAACCAGAACAGGACGTTCAAGACCACGGCGGACCCGATGCCTTGGGTTCCGAGGGCGAAGCCGGTATCGGAGCCGCTCACCCCGGATTGGGTCAGCAGCCGGTATCCGAGGGCAGCTCCCGGGGCGGTACCACCGGGCGAGACGTGGCTCAGGGCCAGAGTGGACATGTTGATGCGGAACAGCCGGAAGCGCCGAGGTCCGCTTGGGGGGAGCACGGCATGTGTGAGCTGGGTGTACGCGGCCAGGGCCCCGATCTCGAGCACGGTCCCGAGTATGAGGTAGGCGGGATGGATATGACCGAGGGCAGTGAGGTCGTCCCGATGGCTGGCCAGCAGCGGGATGGCGACATAGAAGGCAAAGAGGAACAACAGGACCAGCCCGACGGACCAGCGGACCTCCTTCCGTACGAACGGGCCTCGGTGCCACCAGCGCCGTCGCGGACCGTCAGCGTGTTCGGCGACCATTGCGTTCATGTTGGCACGGTGCCCCATGGTCGACCTGCCATGCTGAGTCGATGAGGGAGGGATCGAGTGACGGGCTGGCGGAAGACGAGCCCGGGAAGCCGCCTTCGAACGGGCCGCGAGCCACGCAGCCAGCGGACGGTCATGCGGGCGCCACAACAGCTACGACACCGCCTCTCACGGTCCAGATCGAAGATCCTGTCGAGGAAGCCCCGCCCGATGCGCCTCGGCGCGATCGGTTGTTCGCCGCCTTCTCCAACAAGGGCGTGCCGCTCCGGACGATCCTGACCGTTGACGCAGTGGTCATCATCACCTGGGTGCTCTACCGACTGATCGGTCGATTGCGCGATGTGATCCTCTGGATCCTGATTGCTGCCTTCATCTCGCTGGTGCTCAATCCGGCCGTCGTGGCCCTGCAGCGATGGCGGATGAAGCGCACGGCCGCAGTCGCCCTTGTGTTCGTGACCGCCGTGTTGGCCTTCATCGGATTGCTGGGCCTGTTCGGGTACCCGTTGGTCAACTCCCTGACCCATTTCGCCGTGCAGCTTCCGCACATGATCAGCGACCTCAAGAAGGGTCATGGCTCTCTCGCCCATCTACTCGATCGGGTACACCTGCTCAGCTGGGTACAAAAGAACGCTCCCAAGATCCAGACGGCCGCCCAGAACCTGGGAAAGCCGGCCCTCAGCGTGGGCAAGGCCGTGTTCTCGACCATCCTGGCCTTCACAACCATCGGCTTCCTCTCGCTGTTCATGCTCATCGAGGCGCCGGCGATCCGCCGAGGGTTTCTGGGAGCACTTGCCCCCGCTCGGCGGACCAAGGTCGAGCAGGTGGCCAGCACCGTGTCCAAGTCGGTGACCGCCTACGTCCTTGGGAACGTCGCCCTCTCGCTCATCTTCGGCGTCGTGGTGTTCGTCACCCTGGTGATCTTGGGAGTCCCCTTCGCCCTGCTGCTCGGGCTGTGGGTCGGCCTAGTGGCCATGATCCCTCTGGTCGGAGGTCTGATCGCCGGAGTGCCGACCGTTGTCATCGCCTTGTTTCACTCGCCGTTCGCTGCTGTGGTGGCCCTGGTCGTCTTCGTGACCTTCCAGCTGGTCGAGAACCACTTCCTCTACCCCATTGTGATGAGCAGGACGGTACGGATGAACCCGCTGTGGGTCCTGCTATCCGTGTTGGTGGGGGCGAACTTGGGCGGCGTGTTCGGGTCCGCCCTCGGCGGCCTGGCCGGTGCGCTGGTCGCCATTCCGGTCGGCGGCGCCATCCAGGTGGTCTTCCGCGAGGTCTGGCAGAACACCCGGGCCAGCCCGGCGGACGGGCCGGGTGAGGATGCCGTGACCGGGTCCCAACTGGTCCCTGCCACAGATACCAGCGAAACTGTCCCGTAAGCTGCCCCCGTGCGCGTCCTCGTGGTCCTTCCGACGTACAACGAATCCGAGAATATCGATCGGGTTCTTCGCCGCATCCGCGGAGCGATCCCTGACGCCACGGTGCTGGTCGTCGACGACGGAAGCCCTGATGGCACGGCAAAACTGGCGGAAGCGACCGGCAAGGAGATCGGGGGCATCGAGATCCTCCGACGTGAGGAAAAATCAGGACTGGGAAGTGCGTACCGGGCCGGCTTTCGATGGGGCCTGGAACGCCAGTACGAGGCGTGCATCGAGATGGACGCCGACCTCTCACACGACCCCGACTCCCTGCCTGGGCTCATTGCCCCCCTCGGCAATGGCTATGAGCTCGCCGTCGGCTCGCGCTACATCCCGGGTGGCTCCATTCCGAAGTGGGCGTGGCACCGACGCCTGTTGTCCCGGGGCGGAAACGTCTACGCCGATGCGCTCCTGGGCCTGGGGGTCAACGACTCGACGTCGGGCTATCGGGCCTATGCCGCATCGGTGTTACGACGCATCGATCTCGACGGCATTCGTGCCGACGGCTACGGATTCCAGATCGAGATGACCTATCAGGCCAAGCGGGCAGGTGCCGCCATCGTCGAGGTCCCCATTCGGTTCGTCGATCGGGTCGAGGGCGAGTCCAAGATGTCGACTTTTATCGTGGTCGAGGCGTTCGCCCTGGTGACCTGGTGGGGCATCCTGAGGGCGGTGAGCGTTCTCCGGGGGAGGGGACGGCCGGCCGAGGTTGCCGCCTGAACGGTAACCGGGCGGCCGTCTGCAAGCATGGAGCCGTGAGAGTCTCGGGGCGAGTCCTGGTCGTTGACGACGAGCCGTACATCACCGACGTGCTGGCCGCTGCCCTCCGGTTCGAGGGTTTCGACATCGAAGTGGCTGCCACTGGGGCCCAGGCACTGTCCATGGCCCTGCCCGGTGGCTTCGACATGATCGTGCTCGACGTGATGTTGCCCGATCTCGAGGGGATCGAGGTCTGCCACCAGCTCCGAGCCGCGGGCACGACCACGCCCGTCTTGTTCCTGACAGCCCGGGACACATCGGGCGACAAGCTCACCGGGTTGGCCGTCGGCGACGACTACGTCACCAAGCCCTTCAGTATCGACGAGCTGGTGGCTCGAATCCGGGCCGTGCTCCGCCGGACCATGCCCGACGGCTCCGACGTGGACGGACGGCTCCGGTTTGCCGACCTGACTATGGACGACGAGACGCACGAGGTCTGGCGGGCTGGTGAGTTGATCGATCTCACGGCCACCGAGTTCAACCTGTTGCGCTACCTCTTAGTCAACGCTCGTCGGGTGGTGTCCAAGTCGGAGATCCTCGACGCGGTGTGGGATTACGACTTCGAGGGCGATGCGAACATCGTCGAGACGTACATCAGCTACCTTCGCAAGAAGATAGACAGGTTCGAGCCGCCTCTGGTTCATACCATCCGACGGGTGGGGTACAGCCTGCGAGAGCCGCGCTCATGAGTTGCTGGGACCGTCAGCCATGAGGATCAGGCGACGGTTGATCGCCATCATGATCGTGCTGGTGGCATTGGGCCTGGTCGCGGTGGACGTGGTCACGTACAGCTCATTGCGCTCGTACCTCTATGGTCGAACCGATGACCAGCTAGGTGTGGCCCAGGACCAAGTGGACACCTCCTTCCTGCACGCGAAGTCTCGCGGCCTGCCTCTGACCGCCGCGACCGTGGGTCGGGTGGTCAGCCCCGAGGTCTACGTGGAGATCCTGGATACGGCCGGGAAAACCGTGCTGATCCGCCCGTCGGGGAGCAAGCTCTTCCAGGACCCGGCGCCCAGGTTGCCGGCCAAGCTTCCCGTGCGCCCTCCGTTCACCCGGCGTGAGCTCGTCCGGGGGAGCTATGGGCCCGACGCAGCCTCGGTCAACGTCCCCTCGTCGTCTTCATCGGGGTCCCAGCCCGTAGCTGAATATCGGCTCCAGGCCTCTGCGCTCCCCGGCGGGACGCTGGTGGTCGCGGCCCGGCTCGACTCGGTCACGGCCACGCTCAACTCGCTCCTGCATGTGGAACTGGCGGTCTCTGCCGGCGTGGTGGTGGCTTTGCTGATCATGTTGACCCTTCTGATCAGGCGCGGCCTGCGGCCCCTCGAGGACATGACCGAGGAAGCTGGTGCCATTGCCGATGGCGACTTGACCCGTCGCGTCCAGCCAGCCGACGACAAGAGCGAGATCGGCAGGCTGGGCAATGCCCTGAACGGCATGTTGGCCCAGATCGAGCTGGCATTCGCCAAACAGCGAAGCTCGGAGGATCGGCTCCGGCGCTTCTTGGGAGATGCCTCTCACGAATTACGGACTCCGTTGACCTCGATCCGCGGCTATGCCGAGCTGCTTCGCAAGGACGCCCTCGAGGACGAGGATGCCAGAGAGCGAGCGCTGGCCAGGATCGAGAGCGAGTCAGCCAGGATGGGCGTCCTGGTGGAGGACCTTTTGGTCCTGGCCAGGATGGGCGAGAGCCCGGTCCCAGAGACCAAACCGGTAGATCTCGCCGCCATTGTGTCTGATGCGGTCGAAGACGCTCGAGCGCTCGATCCCAATCGTCAGATCACCTTTACCGTGTCCGAGCAGGCCATCATCGAGGCGGATGAACAACGTATCGAGCAGCTGGTCCACAACCTGCTCCAGAATGCGCTCGTCCACACCCCTGCCGGGACCTCGGTCGATGTCCGGGTCGAGGGATCCGATACCCAGACAGTTCTCCGCGTTCGTGACGAGGGGCCGGGGTTGGACGAGGAGCAGGCGAGCCGGGTCTTCGATCGCTTCTACCGGGGCACGACGTCAGGGCGAGAGAGCGGGTCCGGTCTCGGGCTGTTCATCGTGGCCACCGTGGCCCAGTCCCTCGGTGGCCATGTCAATGTGGACACTGCTCCAGGGAAGGGAGCGTCCTTTACGGTGGTGCTTCCCGCTGTGGGCGTCGGTACGGGTGTCAGGATGGCTGGCGGTCCTAGTGCCGAGGCGGGTCCGGGTACCGGTCCGAGTGCCGAGGCGGGTCCGAGTGCCGAGGCGGGTCCGAGTGCCGAGGCCGACGGGGGTTCGGGTGCACCGAAGGGCCGGGCGCCAGCTGGCCCTCTCTCGGACCTTGGACCGACGAACGGGGGGCCAGCACCCACCCCCTCGTCGACAGCGGGGGCCGGGGCCGATCCCAACGAGGCCCATGAGCCCGACACTGTTCACCATTGACCAGGGCACCGGTGCGCCGGTGCTCCTCCTACACGGACAACCGGGGACCGGATCGTCGTGGTTGGCGGTTATCGACGAGCTGGCCGACGAGTTCCGCCTGCTGGCACCAGACCGCGTCGGGAACGGCCGGACCGCCGGCCAGGGACGGGGCTTTGCCGACAATGCCGCCTCCATCGCCGACTTCCTCGTGGCCGAGGACGCGGCCCCGGCCACGATCGTCGGTCATAGCTGGGGTGGTGGGGTGGCCATCGTGCTGGCCAGTCGCTATCCGGCGCTGGTCAAGAGCCTGGTACTGGTCGGATCGGTGGGTACCGTCGACGCGGTCAACGGTCTGGACCGATTGTTGGCCACGCACGGTGTGGGCGACGCCCTGACGGTCGCAGGATTGGGGGTCATGGGCGGGGTGCTGCCGAGGCTGCGACGCTGGACTCCTCGGCTCCCGCATGCGGCCAGCGACTACATGGACGCCATCCTTCCCGATCGGGGGTTTTCGGACGGATTGCCGGGTGCCTGGGGACGGACGAAACGCACCTTCATCATCGAACAACGGGCCCTGATCGATGAGCTCGGTGATCTCGTACGGGCGACAGGCGAAGTGGTCGTCCCGACATCGGTGGTGATTGGCGCGTGGGACCTGGTTGTGCCGCCCCAGTCGGCGGACTCGTTGGCTCATGCCATAAGCGGCGCCGAGTTGGTGCGATTGCCTCGTGTCGGCCATTTCATCCCCCGGGACGCCCCTGAGGCCCTGGCCGACGTGATTCGATCTACCGATGCGCGAGCTACTTCACGCTGAGCGATCGACTTGCAGCGCCTCGCTGGCATCCGTCACTGAGAGTTGTCGGCCTGGTGCCAGGGCATCGAACACCGCGGTGAACTTCCAGTTGGTCTCGCGGAGCTCGGAGGCGGGATCGGATCGCTCGACGATGCCGACGCCAGCGGCCAGACGGGCGTGGCGACCAGCAACGCTCGCTGCACGGATACCTACCACCCACCGTCCGTCACCATGGGCGTCCATCCATCCGACCGGTCCGGCGTAGTGAGCGCGGCCGGATGGCTCCAGCTCGGCGATGGCCCGCAGCGCCTGCTCGCGCGGGACACCGCCAACAGCGGGCGTGGGGTGCAACGTCGCGACCAACTCGAGCACTGAGGCCGGACCCGACGAGCCGCCCGACAGGGTGCCCGAGATGCTGGTGCCGAGGTGAGAGACATTGTGGAGGTGAACGAGATCAGGGGTCGACGGGACGTCGAGGTGGGTGCACATCGGGCCGAGCGCATCGGCGATGGCTTCGACCACGAAGCGGTGCTCGCTGGTGTCCTTGGCCGACTTGCGGAGGTCGGCGGTCCGCGACGGTGGAGAATTCGCAGGACTCGGAGGACTCTGCGGGCTCGCGGGACTCTGGGGGCTCGGGGGGCTCGCACCGGTCAGGTCCTCACTGGGCCGGCTCGACGTGCCCGCCAAGGGACGGCAACGAACGGCAGCGCCTCGTCGCTCGACCAAGAGCTCGGGGCTGGCCCCGAGGAACTGGCCCTCTTCAACCGGTATGGAGAAGACCGTTGCCGTGGGCTCGATGTCACGCCACCGACGGAGGAGGGCAGGAACGTCGATGGCGGTGTCGAAGGTGAGGTCGATCTGACGGGCCAGGACCACTTTGCGCAGGTCGCCGCGCCGAATGTCCCGCACCGCATGGGCCACCGCGCCCATGAACGAGCGTTCCGAGGTCAGGGGCGTGACCGACGGCGTTGCCGCGCCCGCCACCCCAGCCGTGACGGCCGTCCTTGCCGCTCCCGCCGTCCCCGTGGCGTTGTTGTGAACCGGTGAGCACGAACGGGCGAGCAGGTTCGCTCGCAAGCCGCTCGACGAGGGCGGTGTGGCCCCGTCGGTGACGATGGTCACCCATTCCGATCCGTCGGCCGACCGCCCGTAGAGGAGCTCGGGTACCACGAGCGATCCGGCCGCCTCCCGGTCGAAGGGAAGTCCACCGAATGCGACCAATCCCGATCCCGGCCGTTTCACCCGGTCGTCGGTATCGATAGCCGCCAGCTGCCGTCGGACTCCGACGACCCCCTGGTCGTCCTCGAGACCTCCCGGAAGGGGGATCAAGACAGCCGTTCCTACGCCGACCAGCGTCAACTCTTGGTTGGCGATCACGATGCCATTCGGACCGGCCAGGGAGAACGGGTCGATCTGCGGCCC
>JAUTXB010000122.1 GCA_030838245.1 Acidimicrobiaceae bacterium | reverse complement strand
TCGGGTCCCGGCGGTCCCGAGATGCCCGTGGCGAAAGCGGTCGAAGGGGGCGAGAAACCGGTGGAGGTCACCGACCCGCCAATGGCGACGATGGCAACAGCAGCGGTGGCCAGAAGGGCCTTTGTGGGGTAGTGCATTCGATCTCCTCTTGCGAGCCGGTCGGGGCGCGATTGGCGCCGGTGCCGGCCATGGTTGACGACTCAGGTCATTCGGGACGCACACTCGTGGTCACGAGCAGGTGCATGGATCAGACAGCCAGCCCGGAAGGACGCGGTTGCGTCCAATTGGGACAGGGACAATCCAGATGTGCGTTCGCCTCGATCGGGCGAACGGGATCAGCGAACGATCAGAGGTGCCTGGGGAGGGCGAAGGATCATCGCCTGAATTCCTGCCGGCAGCTGAGTGCGCGTCCGTGGACGTCGCATGCGACGGCTACCGGCGACGAATGCGGCCGCCAGCCCCAGAAAGATCGCCGCTTCGGGCCAGAGCGAGAACCCCGAAGCCACGGGAGGGCTCGCCGGGCTACAGCGGGTAGAGCTCTGGGGGCAGGCACCGGCATTGGGGGTGGCCGGGGATGGTGCCGAGATCCCCGACTCAGAGTTCGTCGAGGCGCTGTTGGTCCCGACGCCGAGACGCGGGGCCACGGCAACGAGCCCGAATGCCAGGATGCCCACTCCGACCACGAGGTGCAGCCAACGTCTCATGGCGTGAGGCTAGTGGTGTCGACGGCCGCGGTTGGCGCGCCATCGGCGGTTCCTCGCTCACTATCCTCGCCACCGCTTGCCTCGTCCCAGGACTCAGCCAGTGTCTACGCCGGGCGCCTGGATGCTCCCGGACCAGTCGGCAGAGGCCGGTTGAGCTGGTACCTGTTTGGTCGCCAGTGACTCAGCTAGCCGAGCTGCGTGAAGAAGAACGAGGCGACATCCGATCCCACGGTGGCCAGATTCGGGCTTATCGGAGCTGATCCGGCGGCCGCGAGCCCATGGGCCGCTCCTTGAACCAAGACCAATTTGGCCTGGTCATGGGCCCCGGTCAATCGGCGGACGAGCTCGACAGACTGAGAGGCCGGGACCAACTGGTCCTCTGTTCCTTGAATGACCAGGAACGGCGGCGCGCCCGGAGCCACATAGGTCACGGGGCTGGCCGCTATTAGAGGAGCCGGGTCACCCCCCGGGGGCACCCCGAAGACAGCCTGGTTCGCCTGCGGCGCGATAGGTGACGACAGCCAATCGGGGGCGGCCAGGTCGGTTGGCCCGTACTCGTCCACCACCGCCTGCACTCTGCTCGACTGACCGGCATACTGCCCGACGTCGAAGCCGGCCGAAGGACCAGCCAGCCCGGTCATCGCCGCCAGCTGCCCACCGGCGCTGTCGCCCATGACCCCGATGCGCGACGGGTCGATATGGAAGAAGCCAGCCGACGCTCGCAGATACCGGATGGCGCACTTGGCGTCGACGATCTGTGCCGGCCATGGCCACTCGGGTGCGAGCCGGTATTGCACCGTGGCGAAGTCCCAGCCGTGGTTGACGATCTTGGATTCGACGTCGCCGAAGTGCGTGCCCGCCTCGATGAAGGGCACCCCCTGCTCCCAACCTCCACCGTGGAAGTAGACGACAACCGGAACGGGACTCTTCGGCACGTCCGTCGGGTGATAGATCTGCACGGCGAGGGCAACGCCTCCATCGGTGCAATACGTCACCGTTGTCGACGTGCCCGCCAACGAAGGTGTTCCACTACAGGACGCGAGCACTGCGCCGAGCGATACCACGGACACGATGAGCACGAACACTCGCCGCCACAGGTTTCTCGGACTCACCCCGCTCGACCTCCCGCCGCCCTGATACCCGATCGGCGACAAAACTATCTGACGTCTGGAGTTACGAAGGGCCGGAAAGGTCTGATGGCAGGGGATGCCGGTAGAGCTCTGCCGCGTTCAGGAAGGTCATGCCGTCGGCTTCGGCCTTGGGTACTCCGGCCAACTGTGCGGCCACGATGGTCTGGCTGTCGGGCCAGGACGAAATCGGTCTGAGGAAAAATCGGTCTCGGACATGATCCGGTCCACGCCGATCTCGGCTCGCAGGGCCACGGTTCGCTCGTCAGAGAGAGTGGTGAACCAGAAATTGCGGCGGAAGACGTAGCTGGGCGTCATCCCGCCAAACGGCGGATGCGACCGGCATCACGGCTCGGTCACCGTCCAGCCGCGCCGGCGGAGCTCGTCGGCCAGGCTGTCGGCCGGCATGGTGCGCAAGACCGTTTCGGCCGCCGACCGCCGAGCCGATGGTCCGGGCGTCGACCGCCCAGCCGGTGCTCGGGGCGCCACCGGTGCTCGAGCCGCCACCACGGGGCTCTCGTCGGCCGATGCTTCCTGGAGCCGGTCGACGAACGCTTCCGCCTCGTCGCGCGTGAATTTGCCCGCCGCCTGGCGCTGGGTGAACCCCATGGGGCCCCGGGCATCGCGGAAATCAGAGTGCCCGGCCTCTTGGAGGAGGGTCAGCAGCTCGCGTACCTGCCGGGCCGATGCCGGGGGCCCGGACTGTTGACCGAAGGCCATGAACGCAGTCTTGCCCAAGTGACAACGCCCCCGCTCCTTCCCGCCTCGCACCGCTCCGCCGGTCAAACCTCCCAGGCACGCCACCGCTCACACGCCACGGTCCCCCGCCCCTACTCCGCCTCGCGGACCATACTTATGGCGGTGAGAGCGGCCGAGAGCGAGGGACGAACCCCGACAGCAGGCTGGAGCGATCCCGAACAAGTCAAGTGGTACCTCGATCGGATCGACCGCCTCCCCCCTCGCCTCGCCGGTGAGCGCGTGCTCGCAGAGCTGCTCCCGGCTACCCCGGAAACGGTGCTCGATCTGGGTTGTGGCGACGGGCGGCTCACGGCCCTGGTGCTCGATGCCCGCGCCACCGTCAGGCGGGTCGTGGCCGTGGACGTGTCCGATCCGATGCTCAAGCGAGCGCAAGCGCGCTTCAACGGCGACCGGCGAGTCACGGTGCGCCACTGGGACTTGGCTGCCTCCATCGACCCGCTGGGGACCTTCGACATCATCGTGTCCGGCTTCGCTATCCACCACCTCGAAGATGGTCGAAAGCAGGACCTCTTTTCCGAGGTCGCCCGACAACTCCGGCCCGGCGGCCTCTTTGCCAACCTCGAGGTCGTGGCTTCGGCCACCCCCGAGCTCCACGCCGAGTTCCTGGCCGCCATCGGTCGGAGCGCCGACGACCCGGCCGATCGACTGGTCGGCGTGGAGGAACAGGCAGGCTGGATGGGCGAGGCCGGCCTCGAGCACGTGGACTGCGTGTGGCGCTGGCGGGGCTTCGCGCTCCTGGTCGGCCGCTCGGCGGCTGCTCCGGCATGAGGCTCGAGCTGACAGTGGTCGACGCCTTCACCGACCGGCCCTTCAGCGGCAACCCTGCAGCCGTCGCCGTGGTGGAGAAGTTCCCCGAGGACGCCCAGATGCAGGCTGTGGCCATGGAGATGAACCTGGCCGAGACGGCGTTCGTCGCCTGGCGAGCCGACGGTGACTACGACCTCCGCTGGTTCACGCCCACCGTCGAGGTCCCGATGTGCGGCCACGCCACGCTCGCCTCGGCCCATGTGCTCGGCGGTACCGCTCGCTTCCACACCCGAAGCGGCGCGCTGGCGTGTAGCCAGGGGGCCGAGGGACGGATCGAGATGGACTTTCCGGCCGACCCACCGTCTCCTTCACACATTCCAGCCACCCTCGCCATCGCCGGCATCCAGTGGTACGGACGGGGCCGGTTCAGCGCCCTCGTCGAGCTCGAGAACGCGGCGGCGGTGCGTACCTTTCAGCCTGACCTGCCCATGCTGGCTGGCCTCGGGTCCCAGGCAGTCATCGTGACCGCGGCCGGGGATCGGGCCGGGATCGACTGCGTCAGTCGGGTGTTCGGCCCCAACGTCGGCATCCCCGAAGACCCCGCCACCGGTTCGGCCCACTGCACCCTGGCCGTCTTTTGGGGTGAGCGCACCGGCCGCAACGACCTGGTGGGCGAGCAAGCCTCTTCTCGGGGCGGGACCGTGCACATGCGACGCGACGGCGACCGGGTGGTGCTCGGTGGCCACGCCGTGACCGTGGCCGAGGTGCGGATGACGGTCTAGCCCGACGGGGTCGCCCGAGGGCCGTCCCGCTTCGGCCAGCCAAACCAACGCCAAGGTCGTATCCTCACATCGTGCGAGATTCCGTGACCGTCCACATCGATGCCCCGACCGAAAAGGTCTGGGCCCTGGTCAGCGACATCACCAACACCGGCAAGTTCAGCCCCGAGACCTTCGAGGCCGAATGGCTGGGCAACTCGAAGGAACCGGCGGTCGGGGCGCGGTTCCGCGGTCATGTCCGCCGCAATGGTCGTGGGCCGGTCTACTGGACGAAATGCACGGTGACCGCCTGCGTTCCAGGGCGCGAGTTCGCCTTCGGCGTGGACGGCCCGGGCGGCAAGGCCGTGAACACCTGGAGCTACCGGTTCGAGCCCAGCGGCGAGGGCAGCGACGTGACCGAGTCCTTTGAGCTGACCGACACACCCGTCCTCCGCCTCTATTGGAAACTGGCGGGGCGGGCCCGCGGCCGCACCAACGTCAACGGCATGCGCACCACGCTCGAGCGGATCAAGGCGGTCGCCGAGTCTCCCGAGCCGACCGGCTAGGCCCTCGGACGAACCATGAACCGAGGCCGGCTGGAGGCATTCAGCGACGGGGTGTTCGCCGTGGCCATCACCCTGTTGGCGCTGAACCTGACCGTGGCCGGGCCGGGCCACGGCAAACTGATCAACCTCTTGGGCCATGCCTGGCCGGCGTTCATCGCCTATGTGGTCAGCTTCTTCACCATCGGCGTCATCTGGGTCAACCATCGCTCCTTGTTCAGCGGTCTGGCCCGTGTCGACCGCGTACTTCTGTTCCTCAACCTCCTGTTGTTGTTGTTCGTGGTTGCCATCCCCTTCACCACGGCCACCTTCGCCGAGTACCTGCACCCCGGTGGTTCGAACGCCCAAGTCGCCGCAGCCCTCTACGGCGCGGTGATGACGGGGATGGCCATCAGCTTCGGGCTCATCTTTGCCTGGTCACTTCGCCACGACCACGTGATCGGATCGTTGACCCCCAAGGCCAAGCGCACCGCCCAACTGCGCTTCGGTGCGGGAACGCTGGTCTATGCCATCGCCACAGGCGTTTCCTTTCTCAGCCCGCCGGTCGCCCTCGGCTGCTACGCGGCCGTCGCCGCCTACTACGTGCTCGAACACACCCTGGGAGAACCGGCCCCGCCGGAAACGACACCCGGGGAACCGGCCCCGAAATCGGACTGACCGGCGACGATGGAGCGGTCGAGCCAGCTGTCGAGCATCTGCGTGTACTGCGGCTCGTCCCGGGGTACCCATCCCGCATTCGCCGAAGCCGCCCGGGACCTCGGCACCATGCTCGGCCGCCAGCACATCACCTTGGTCTACGGAGGCGGGGCGGTCGGGCTCATGGGGGTGCTGGCCGACGCCGCCCTGGCCGCCGGTGGCAGCGTCTCCGGGGTGATCCCCCGGGATCTCTTCCGGCGAGACGTCCCCCACCAGGGGCTCACCGAGCTCATCGAGGTCGACTCCATGCACGACCGCAAGCAGAAGATGTTCGAGCTGGCCGATGCGTTCGTCGCCCTTCCCGGTGGGCTGGGCACGCTCGAGGAGCTCACCGAGATCGCCACTTGGTCACAGCTGGGGCTCCACAACAAGCCGATCGCAACATTGGAGGTCGAAGGCTATTGGCGCCACTATCACGCCCTCTTGCGCCAGGCCGTCAGCTCCGGGTTCATGAAGCCCGAGAACCTGTCCCTCATCGTGGAGGTCGGCGACGTCGACGAGCTCTTGCCTGCACTGCGTTCCTACTCCGCTCCCGACGTCGAGAAGTGGGTCGACCTCGAGGGCACATGAGCACGACCGGCTGACCCGGTTCCAAGGCGCTCGGCCACAAGGCCTGACGCCGGTTGCCACAGCACCCCGGCCACTCAAGCCCTCAGCTCGTTGCCTGTTCACCGGTGGCATGCGAATCGTGGCGTGGTTCGACGGAGGGCCGGACGGGTACAAATCCTCAGCCAATACCGATGAGCGATTCCGATGAGGAGGTTGTCCCTGATGGCACTGCCGACACTGTTGGCTCCTTTGGATGAGGATCGTGGCCGGCTCGTTGCCGTAATCGATCTGCTGGCGGACACCACCGAACCCGAGGCTCGGGCCGACTTGGCCGGCGAGCTGGTCAGGGTGTGCGCCCGCTACGAGGACGCCAAGGAACGTGCGGTCTATCCCGCACTTCGAGGACAGTCCGGCCAATCGACTGCGATCGCCCGGGCCGAAGATGACCAGCGCGCCGTCCGCAAGGCGATGGTCGAGATCCGCAGCCGGACCCGGCACGTCAAGCCAATCAATGCTCACGCCGATGACCCGGAGGGATTCGAGCAGTCGCTGGAGACACTGATCGACGCCGTGCGTCGCCACGTCGACCAAGAGGACCAGGAGCTCTTGCCGCTGGTGTCCGGGCTCGACCGAGCCGAGCAACAGGAGTTGAGCCACCATCTCGAGCGAGCCGTGGCCACGGCCAGCACCCATCCCGATCCGCCGCACAATCCGCTCGGCCGGGCCGCGGCCAACCTGGGGGAAAGGATCGACCGTACCGTCAACGACACGTCGACGACCTGGCATCCCGGTGTGGACCAACTCCCGGACCCCGAACACGAGCAACCGGGCGAGAGCTGAGGTCGGCCAAGCCCGGCGGACGTGCGCCGACGAGAATCATCGGCGTTCCCCACCTTCGAAGACGTGTATCTACCCAAGACAGCAAGGAGAGACATGACCACCGACGAGTTCATCGACCTGTTGAACGAGGATCTCAGCACCGAGTACCAGTCGATCGTCCAGTACAACTTGCACATCGCCACGATCACCGGGGCCGAATACGTCAGCACGGTCGATGAGCTGACCAAGCACCTCGGCCAAGAGCTCAGCCACGCGCAGGTCCTGGCCACCCAAGTGGCGTTCCTCAAAGGAACCCCGACGACTACGGTCCGAGCGACCAAAAGCACAACAGACTCCCGCGCCGCCCTGCAAGCCGACCTCCAGCTCGAAGAAGAGCAGTTGGGGCGCTACCGGGAGCGCTTTGCCCAAGCCAACGATCTGGGCCTGGTCGACGTGGGCGAGGCCCTCCGTCCCCTCTTGGAACAGACCCAGGAGCACGTTCGAGATCTTCAGGCCGTCCTGGGCGACTAGGAGCCCGACACCCCGCCCAGCTCGGCCGCCAGTCGGTCGGCGGCGGCCTGTGCGGCAGACGGCTCGAGGCCGGCCTTGCCCACCAGCCAGCACGACAGCGGCGCCGCCGTTCGCTCGGAAGCATGGGCCGCAGTGGCCGCCATGGCCAGCAGCGACTCGATCTCGGCGTCGGTCGGCTCGGGAAGGCCGAGCTCGGCGGCAAAAGAACGCAACCATTGGGGGCCGGTGACGGTCATCACCGCGATGTTACGACCACTCCGCCGGTCTCGTGCCCGCAGTACAGGCAACGGCTCGCGGGTTGTGTCAGCCGCCCGAGACCGGCGGCAGGACGGCCACCTCGTCCGACGACGTCACCGGGTCCTCCGGCGAGGCGGGCTCACCGTTGACCCAGACCTTCGAGCTTCCGAGGACGTCAGCGAACTTCTCGCCGTACCGGGTGCAGGCGGCGGCCAGCACCTCTTCCACCGTGTCCCCGCCGATCTCGCCCTCTTGGCTGCCCGCCGCATCCCGAGCTGGTCCGAAGAAGCGGAGCCTGGCCACCGTCACCCCCCGATCATCGACATCGAGCGAGCCGGCCGCAAAAAGGTCGGGTCGTTGATGCCGTGACCGGGCAACTTCGTCCAGACGGCCCGACGGAACAGGCGGGCGACGTCCTGGTCGGTGCCGCCCCCACGGAGTAGGTCGCGGACCGACAGCTCCTGATGGGCGAAGAGGCAGTTGCGCAGGGAGCCGTCGGCGGTGAGGCGGAGGCGGTCGCAGGTGCCGCAGAACGGCCTGGTCACGCTGGCGATGACCCCGATCTCGCCGCCCCCGTCGGTGAACCGGTAACGCTCGGCCGGCGCCGACCGGTCTGTCCCGTGGGCGGGCACAGCCTCGAGCGGCCAGCGAGCATGGATCCGGGCCAGCACCTCATCGGCCGGGACCACCTGGTCGCGCTGCCACGTGCCCTCGGCGTCGAGCGGCATGAACTCGATGAAACGGACGGTCCGGCCCGTGGTCCGAGCGAACTGGCCGAACGATTCGATCTCGTCGTCGTTGGCGCCGAGGATCGGCACCACGTTCACCTTTACCGGACCGAGCCCGGCGGCCTCGGCCGCGTCCATGGAGGCGAGGACGGGCGCTAGCCGGCCGCGCCGGCGGATCTGGGCGAACCGCTCGGGTCGAAGCGAGTCGCAGCTCACGTTGACCCGATGCAGTCCGGCTGCAGCCAGGGACGGCGCCAGCCGGGCCAGCTCCGTCCCGTTGGTGGTGAGGGACAGGTCGTCGAAGTCCAACGCGGCCAGCCGGGCCACCAGGTCGGGGAGGCCGCGCCGGAGAAGCGGTTCCCCACCGGTGATGCGCACCGTGGTGACGCCCAACCGGCGGGCGATGGCCGCGGCGCGCACGATCTCGTCGAAATCGAGCACCTCCGATCGGGGGAGGAAGCTGACCCCGTCCTCGGGCAGACAGTGAACGCAGCGGAAATTGCACCGGTCGGTCACCGACAGCCGCATATCGCGGTGCACCCGGCCGAAGCGGTCGACCAGCGGTCCCTCCAGCGGCATTTCGTCCATCGCCGGTGCGACCGGCGCGGTCGGGCGCGGTCGGATGGCCACCGGAACCGGTGCGACTGCAGTCACGAGGGCACCTCGGTGCCGAGCACCGCGTCGGGATCGACAACCAAGATGCGCACGCGCTGACCGGCGTCGACTCCCTCGCCGTCGGGCAGGACGGCCAGCGCGTTGGCCTCGGCCAGGGAATGCAACTGGTGGGACCCCTGGCCACCCGAGGGCCGCACCCACAGGTTCCCCTCGGCGTCGACGCGGGCGACCACGCGGACGAAATGGACCTTGCCGTCCCGGCGGCGTACCAGCCCGTCCTCGGTCGTGGCCAAGAGCGCCGGACGGTCCAGGGCACGGTGGCCCATCATGAACCGCAGCGCGGGGCGAGCCAGCAGCTCGAAGCTCACCATGGCCGAGACCGGATTGCCGGGCATGCAGAGCACCGGCACACCCGACGGCGCCAGCACGGCGAACCCGAAAGGCTTGGCCGGCTTGATGGCCACCTCCATCCAGTGCACCGACCCACCTGAAAGGCGGCCCAGCACCGTCTTCATGTGGTCGGCCACGCCGACGCTCACCCCACCCGAGGTGAGGATGGCATCGCAGCGGCCCACGCCACCTTCGATGGCCCTGGCGATGGCCTGCTCGTCGTCACCGACGACGCCCAGGTCGACCGCATCGCATCCGGCGCTGCGGACCGCGGCCAGCAGGGCATGGCGATTCGAGTCGTGGATCTGGCCGTACTGGAGCGGCCCAGTCCCCGAACTGAGCTCGTCACCGGTCGACACGACGCCCACCCGCGCCCGAGGGTGAACGCTGACCTCGGACACCCCGATGCTGGCCAACACGCCAATATGCGACGATCGCAGGACCGTGGTCGGGCCGAAGACACTCGAGCCGCGGGCCACGTCCTCACCCGGATAGCGCACGTTCTCACCGACCTCGACGGCGGTCTCCAGGATCACCTCGGTGCCCTCCACGGTGGTGCGCTCCACCATGCAGACGGCGTCGGCCCCCTTGGGCAACGGTGCGCCGGTGGCGATGGCCATGGCCTCGCCCGGCCCGAGCGGGTCGGCTGCGACCCCCCCGGCGGTGACCGCGCCGACCAGGTGCAGCCGGGTGGTTGCCATCCGGGCATCCTCGGCCCGTACGGCAAAGCCGTCCATGGCCGAGTTGGCAAAGGGCGGCACGTCCTCGGCCGCCACCACCTCCTCGGCCAACACGCAACCAATCGCCTCATCCAACCCTCGCCGGCGTGGTTTCAGCGGGTTCAGTTCGGCCAGCAGCTGGTGGCGCGCCTCGACCAGGGTGACGGTCGGGCCCGGTCGCTCGCCTCTGGCCACCCGGTCAGCTCCTTGCAGCCCGGTCGTCGACCTCCACCAGGTCGTGGGTGCACAGACCCCAGTCCGATCCGCCCTCCCAGACCTCGCGCTTCCATATGGGCACGGTGGCCTTCACCGTGTCGATGCACCAGCTCGACGCAGCGAATGCCTCCTCACGATGCGGGGTGGAGACGGCAACCACTACGGAGACCTCGCCCACGGCCAGCGTCCCCACCCGATGCAACAGGGCCACCCGACCCACATCGGGCCAGCGGTGCCGCACCGACTGGGCGATGGCCTCGAGCCGGGGCACCACGTGCTCGACGTAGGCGTCGTACTCCAGGCGCACCACACCGGGGCGCCCCTCGGAGTGGTCGCGCACCGTCCCGCAAAAGAGGCTGAGAGCACCGCAACTCGGGATGACCGTCCACTCGGCCACGTCGGCCGTGGGCAACGAGTCGCCAGTCACCTCCACCCAGTCACCGGTCGGGGACAGTCTTGGCACGTGGCCATGGTAACGGCCTGACCGGCGGGATTGACCCGGTGACCTCAGCGTGCGGCGCTCGCAGCCGGCGTGGGCGACAGACGCTCGGTGCCGGCGTAGACGACCATCGAGGCCCCACGCAGGAATCCGACCAGGGTCATGCCCGACTCGGTGGCCAGTTCCGCGGCCAACGAGGACGGGGCCGAGACGGCGGCCAGGAAGGGGATACCGGCCATGAGCGCCTTTTGCACCAGCTCGAAGCTGGCCCGGCCGGACACCAGGAGCACGGCGCGACGGAGGGGAAGGCGACCCTGGCGAAGTGCCCACCCGACCACCTTGTCCACGGCGTTGTGCCGACCCACGTCCTCCCGCAGGACGAGGAGGTCTCCGGTCTCGCCATCGAAGACGGCGGCGGCGTGGAGGCCCCCGGTCT
>JAUTXB010000102.1 GCA_030838245.1 Acidimicrobiaceae bacterium | reverse complement strand
CGCCGCCGCCGCCGGCGGTTCGGTCATGCTCAGCGCCCGGTCCCGGGGCTACCTGGACGAACTGGCTACCGAGTTGGGTGAGCGCTACGGGGCCACGCACCTGAGCGTGACGCCGTGCGACGTCACTGCCGACGAGGATTGCCGCTCCCTGGTGGCCGCGACCGAGGACCGGTTCGGTGGCGTGGACAGTGTGGTGGCCAATGCCTTTGCCACCGGGTCCTACAACGTCACGTTGGAGGAGGCGGATGTGGACTCGTGGATGCCGGCCTTTGACGTCAACTTCTTCGGATCGCTGCGGCTGGTGAAAGCGGCCATCCCGGCCCTCAAGCGGCGGACGGGCGGCACGGTCGTGTTCGTAGGCTCCCAGATCGTGCGGCGGGTTCGGGCCGGCCGAGGAGCCTACGCCTCGTCTAAGGCCGCCCTCCTCACCGCGTCGCACGTCTTGGCCCGTGAGCTCGGGCCCTACGACATCCGGGTCAACACGGTGGTGCCCGGTCGGATGTGGGGGCCATCCCTGCACACCTATATCGGACATCTGGCCGAACAGCGAGGCACGTCGTTCGACGAGCAGGTGGACGTGATGGTGAACGATGTCTCGTTGCCCCGGTTGGCCACCGACGAGGAGTGTGCCCGTGCCGTGGTCTTCCTGGCTTCGGAGCTCTCGGCGGCGATGACCGGTCAGGCCATCGACACCAATGCCGGCGAGACGTTCCACTAGATCCCGTGAGGTCCGCACCCTGGTCGATAAGCTCAACCCGGTTTCTCGGGGAACATGGCCATCGGGCCATCGACGCCGACCCTGCTCAGCACCAACGTAAGCAATTAAAGGAATCTCGTGGCAAGTACTAAAGGAACCCAATCACCCAGTGGGATCGGCCCGGCCAAACCGAGGCCCAACGCGCGGCGCTCCAAGCCGATGGACAGCGAGGCCCGCTGGGAGGAGATCATCGAGGTGGCGTCGGAGACATTCCTCAAGAACGGCTACGAGGGAACCAGTCTCCAAGAGATCGCGTCCGAGGTCGGCATCCTCAAGGGAAGCATCTACTACTACATCAAGACGAAAGAGGACCTCCTCTTCGAGATCGTCGACCGGGCCCAGACCCTCTACCTGACCACCATGGAAGAGGACGAGGCCACCGCCTCGGCCTCCGCACCGGTCCGCCTCACTGCGTTCATCAAGCGATGGATCACCCTGACCCTGAAAGAGCAGCGGGGCTACCGGGTGGCCGAGCGCTCCTTTACCCGGCTGAGCCCCAAGCGGCTCAAATTGGTGATCGAGCGACGGGACAACTTCAGCGACTTCGTCAAGAGCATCCTCATTCAAGGGGTCAAAGACGGTGCTTTCGACCCGGCCGTGGATGTCTCCCTGGCCACCATCACCGTGTTCGAGTTGCTCAACAGCACCCAGGAATGGCATCAGCCCAAAGGGCGGCTCTCCAAGGAGAACGTGGCCGACTGGTATGCCCAGTTCATCGTCCGCGGTCTCGGTGGCCCGCACTGGGACGCCGGCGCCAAGGCCTGAGCGCGGCGAGAGCAGCCCTGGCCGTCTGACCGCCGGAGGACGACCTTACGACGTCGCCTCGGGGTCCTCGGCTGTGCGGTAGCGGCTGGGGATGTCGATGAAACCCTGACGCCGGAGAAACCGCCAGCGTCCACGCTCTCTGATCAGCGTGTCCCGATGGCGGCCGAGCATGCTTACCGTGGTGTGGTCCTGGGCGTCGCGAGCGATCACCGTCCACATGACCTCGGTGGTGGCCTGGTCGCCGTGCAGTTCGATGATCGGGTTGGACACGATGTGGAAGCTCGAGCCCCGTGCCCCGTCCAGGGTCTTGGCCATGAGGGCCTCGATGGCCGCCGGGCCCTTTGCCCGCCCGACCGGGCCCAGCAGTACCTCGCCGTCGTCGGCGAACAGCCCCCCGTAGGCGGCAAAATTACCGCTGTCGAGGTAGTGCCCGTAGTCGATGAAGAGCTGGCGGATCTCTTCGAGGTCCTCCAGCCGCTGCACCCGTTCGGCCAGTGCTGTCTGGTTGTCTGCTGTCTGGTTCTCTGTCACCGTGTCCCCCTCGCTCATCCGTCCACGACATGGAGGACGGCCTTTCCCGATACTCGCCGTTCCCGCAATGCTTCGATGGCGCTGTCGACCTCGTCCCAGCTTCGTTGCCAGCTGATGCCGGTGTCGAGTCGGCCCTCCGCCACCAGGCGCCCGAGTATGGCCAGCGCGGTCGGCGACGTTGCGTCGGTCGCTCGATGGTGGGAGAAGCTGAGGCCGTGCAGCGTGGCGTTGGCGAAGAACCAGTCTGGGGGAACGGCGCCGGGATCACCCGAAGAGCGACCGTAGGTGACAATGGCCCCGCCCGGGGCCACTCGGGTGAAGGCGGCGGAGAGCGAGGAACCACCCACCGACTCGAGGATCAGGTGGGCGGGAACCCCGCTACCGGACAAGCCCTGCTCCACGCTGAGACCGGGGATGCCCAACTCGGTGACGGCCTCAGTGCGCGAGGGGTCGTTACCCACGATGGCGATCACGTCGGCGCCGGACTGGGAGGCCAGCTGGATGGCCAGGCGCCCGACTCCGCCGGCCGCGCCGGTGACGATGACCGTCCGTCCGAGCAGGGAGCCACCCAGGCGAAGGGCGTAGAGCGCGGTCAGCCCGGCCACGCCCAGAGTCGAACCGTGGTCGAATCCCACCTCGGCCGGGAGCACGGCCAGGGTGGCGGTGGGAACCGCGGCCAGCGCGGCCCATGCCCCCCGGTTCTCGGTGTACCCGAACACCCGGCTGCCCACAGCAGGCCCCGACCCGTCCGCCGCCGCCTGGGCCACCGTTCCGGCGACGTCCCATCCCATTGCCGTTCCGGCCGGAAGGGTTCGGATGTGACCGACCTCGCCCCGGTTCAAGGAGAAGGCGTGGACGCGCACGACCGCCTCGAAGGGGGCGGGGACCGGGTCGCTCACCTCTCGTCGCGTCAGGCCGGTCGGACTGTCCGGGGCCACTATGAGGGCGAGCATGGGTCCTGCCGGGGCGCTCGTGTCGGTACGGCTCGGAGACGCCGTCTCCTCATGGCGCCACGCAGTTGTTGTGGAGGGTCCCGATCCCCTCGATGGTGCTGGTGAGCTGGTCGCCGGGTCGGAGATACTCGGGCGGAGTCCGGGCGTGGCCCACGCCGGCCGGCGTACCGGTGAAGATGAGGTCCCCGGGATAGAGGGTGATGATGGCCGACAGCCGGCTGACCAGCTCGGGGACCGAGAAGATGAGCTCGGAGGTGCGAGCCAACTGCACTTGGCGGCCGTTGACCGCGCACTCGATCCGGAGATCGTCGGGGTCGTCGAGCTCGTCTGGGGTCACCAGCTCCGGTCCGATGGGCCCGAACGCCGGGAACGACTTTCCCAGTGAGAACTGCGGCGCCGGAGGTCGCAGTTGCACGGTTCGGTCGGAGATGTCCTGGCCCACGGTGAGGCCGGCGACGTAGTCCCACCCCCGACCCTCGGGGATGTGATGGGCGCTCCGGCCGATGACCGCCACCAGCTCCACTTCCCAGTCGACAGTGCCGCTGCCGATCGGTATGTCCGAGCCCGGCCCGGCGATGCAACTGGGGAACTTGGTGAACGCCGATGGCTCTTCGGGGGCGGAGAAGTCCGATTCCCCCACGTGAAGCTGGTAGTTGAGGGCGATGCCCAGTACTTGTCTGGGCCGGGGAACCGGAGCCAGGCGGGTACCGGGCTGAGCCGTCGGCCCGGAAACCGAAGGCCCTTCGGCCCACGCCACCACGTCGCCCCATACGTCCAAGCAGGCCTGGGGGTCGCTCGGCAGCGCGCCCCCCGACGCCTCGGCCACGTCGATTGCCTCGTCGCCCACGAGCAGGTGCATCCGTCCTTCGACATTGGCAACGCGCATGTCCTGGTCTCCTATCGCTGTTGCTCGATGAGACTCACAGGACCGTGGCCTCGCGTCCAGTGGCGCTCTGCCCGGTGGGGAAGCGGCGGACCATTGCCTCTTGCGAGAACGACGCAACCAGTCGACCCGACTGGTTGAAGGCCTGTCCCCGGCCGAATGCCCGTCCTCGTCCGGCGAAGGGGCTCTCGTTGGCCAGCAGCATCCACTGGCCGGGCTCGATGTCATCGTGAAAGCTGATGGTGTGCCCGACGATGCCGGTCGAGATGTCGCGGTGGGCCACCGATTGGCCGACGCCGGCATGAGGTCGCATGGCCGTGCCGATGAGGAAGCTGGCACTGGCGCGGGCCAGCAGCGCCTGGTTGACGATGGGATTTTCCGCCGCACCTTCCGTCCGCACCCAGATGTGGACCTCGGCCGGTCCGGTCGACCCGGCGTCGAGGATGTCGACGCCTCCCACCGTTCGCACCTCTTGGCCCTCGGTCGGGTCGCCCCACGGGACGGCAGCATCGGGGCCGTCGACGTCCGGTGCCGCAGCGGCATGTCTGATCAGATCCTCCTCGCCGGTGTCCAAGAGGATCTGTCCTCGGGCACAGGCCCGATCGCGTTGCCAGACCGTGGTCGTCACCATCGAGAGTGCCCGTCCACCGTGGAGCAGGTCCACCGTCACCTCCAGGTCCTCGTCCACCAGGACGGGGCGGGCAAACAGGCCGTGGGCCGATTTGATCGACTTGGTGCCAGTTTCGTCGGCCGTCGCCGCGGCCACGGTCATCTGGGCCAACAGCTGGCCGCCGAAGACGACGCCGCGCTCGCCCAGTCCCACGTTGGTGAACCGGCAGCGACCGGGCTCGATCTGCTCGAACTCCACGGCCGACACCAGATCCGCCACTTCGGCCATGGAGGCCCCCTTATTGATTGCTCGCCAGCCAAGTGTGCCATCTGAGCGGGCGGTTCTCAATACCAAACGATTGGTTGACGGAGGGTCGGGGCGATGGTAGAAACGGCCGGGAGGAGCGAAGTGAGCTCGGTCATCTGTGTGCACGTGGCACTGCGGCCGAGGTCTGCGGCCTGGTACCTGATGGGGGGAACGCGACGATGACGATCCCGGGAGTTCGAGGAGTTGGACCGGCCCGACCTTCCTGTGTCGACCAACGGCGTGTCCACCGGACGGCTGCGGCCAGGTAGGAACGACGCACGTCGTGGACTTCAGCTTCACCGCCGACGAGAACGCCTTCCGAAAGGAAGTGCAGGCCTTCTTGGATGCCGAGCTCCCGTCGGACAAGGCCTTCAACCACGAATTCAACGAGGACGCCGACCTGTGGGCGTTCGCCTTCGAGTTCACCAAGAAGGTCGGGGCCAAGGGATGGATCGGGCTGACCTGGCCGGTCGAGTACGGAGGCCTGGGTCGGACCCAGACCGAACGCCTGATCCTGGCCGAGGAGTTCACCGCCCGGGACGCCCCGTTGGTGAACATGATCGGCTGGGGGCTGGCTGCCGGGGCGCTCCTGGTCGGCGGGAGTGATGAGCAAAAGAAGCGGTTCCTTCCTGGGATAGCCGCGTTCGACCGTTTCTGGGCCGAGGGCCTGACCGAGCCCGACTCCGGGTCGGACCTGGCATCGCTGTCGACCCGGGCCGAGCGGGACGGGGACGACTGGTTGGTGACCGGCCAGAAGACGTACACGACATGGGGGCATCACGCCGACGTGATGTTCCTGGCCGCCCGGACCGACCCCGACGCGCCGCCTCACCGAGGGATCAGCGTCTTCTGCCTCGACCTGAAGGCACCGGGCGTCTCGATGTCCCCGCTCTACAACATGGCCGGGGGCCGGCAGAACCACACTTTCTTCGACGGCGTCCGCGTACCCGGCGACATGTTGATCGGTGAGGAGGGCAAGGGCTGGAGCTACATCATGAACGCGTTCTACGCCGGCGGCGGCGTCGGCGCCCGTCATGTCGAGATGCGCGTGATGCTCGATGCAGTGGTCGAGTACTGCAAGGCGACCACCCGGAGCGGCGGGCTGTTGATCAAGGACCCCATCACCCGGAGCCAGCTGGCCGAGCTCGAGCTGATGGTCGAGACCGAGCGGCTCCTCACTTACGAGTCGCTGAGCAATGCCACCAACGGCCGCCCTCCTCAGTTCGGCGGTGCCCTCGGGGTGGTCGTCTCCAAGGAGAACAAGCCGCTGTTCGCCCAGATCATGAGCCAGATCGTCGGACCGCTGGCCCAACTGCGACAGGGGAGCCGCTGGGCTCCCTTCGACGGCGGGCCCGAAGCCTGGTACCGGTGGTCCTTTGCCAACCACGCCGGCGGCACCTCCCAGGTGAAGCGGATGGTGCTGGCCACCCGCGGGTTGGGCCTGCCCCGATGAGCGCCTCGGGGGCGCCATAACCATGGACACCACGCTCGACGACAGCCATGACGAACTGGGTCGGATTGCCCGACAGCTGTTCGACGCCCGCTGTCCGCTGACCAGTGTTCGCCAGCTCGAAGGGGACAGCCTCGGCTATCTCCCCGCCCTCTGGGCCGAGATGGCCGGGCTCGACTGGTTGAGCCTCACCTATCCGGAGGCACTAGGGGGATCGGGCGGGACGCTGGTGGACCTGAGCGTCATCTATCAGGAGTTCGGCCGGGCACTGGTGCCCAGCCCCCACCTGGCCTCGGCCGTGATCGCCGGGGAGACACTGGTCCAGGACCAGAGCGGCAACCATGGCGACTTGCTGGCGTCGATGGTGGCCGGCGATGCGATCGTCGTGCCCGCCCTCATGGAGCCGGACGCGGGGTTCGGGCCCGATGCCGTCACCATGGCCGCCCGGACCACCCCGGCCGGCTACCGGATCGACGGGACCAAGATCCTGGTGCCCTACGCCCATGTGGCCGAGCGACTGCTGGTGGCCACGCGGACCCAGGCCTCTCCCGACGGGATCACGCTTGTCCTCGTGGACCCGGCAACCGAGGGGGTGGCGGTGACGGCCATGGCCAACATCGCCGATGCCCCCCTGTTCGAGGTGACCTTCGACCAGGTCGTCGTCCCACCTGAGCACGTCGTGGGCGAGATCGGCCGGGGCTGGTCCCTGCTCGGGCCGGCGCTCGACCGAGCCACCGTGTTGCGGTGCGCCGAGATCGTCGGGGCCGGGAAAGCCCTGCTCGACCTGTCGGTGGGCTACGCCCAGGAACGCAAGCAGTTCGGGCGACCGATCGGCCAGTTCCAGGCCGTCCAGTTCCTGTGCACCGACATCGCGATCGCCTCCCACCTGACCGAGCTGCTCTGCCACCAGGCGGCATGGCGGCTCGACACCGGCCTGCCCGCTCGCCGCGAGGTGGCCTTGGCCAAGTCGTACGCCAGCCGCGCCGTCCAACGGATCGTGCACTGCGCCCACGAGGTCCACGCTGGCGTGGCCTTCATGGTCGAGGCCGACGTTCAGCTGTATACCCGGCGGGCCAAGCACTGGGAGTACGACCTGGGTGAGGCCCGCTACCACGACGACGTGATCGCCGCCGGGATGGAAGTGTGAAATTCCGGGCCGGCAGTCACCGCTACCCAGACCATGGCCGAGGGAAGTCCCCACGTTCGACGACAGGAGGGCAATGATGGCAGGACAGAAGAGCTACGACCTCGACTGGATCGTCTCGGTCGACGACCATGTGATCGAGCCCGGGAACGTCTGGATGGACCGGTTGCCCAAGAAGTACAAGGACGTCGGTCCCCGCATCATCACCGAGTCCGACGGGCAGGAGTACTGGGTCTACGAGGACACCAAGCAGGTCACCGGGGGATTGGGCGCTACCGCCGGCCGACCGCCCGAGGACATCACCGTGGAGGGCTATCCCTACAGTGAGATGCGTCAGGGGTGCTACGACCCCAAGGCCCGGTTGCAGGACATGAACGAGGCCGGGGTGCTGGCCTCCATCAACTTCCCGTCGATCCCGCGCTTTTGCGGACAGCTGTTCTGGGAGGCCAAGGACAAGGACCTGGCTCTTTTGTGCGTGCAGGCCTACAACGACTGGATGATCGACGAGTGGTGTGCCACCGATCCCGGTCGCTACATCCCCCTGACCATCATCCCGCTGTGGGACCCGCAGCTGGCCGTGAAGGAGATAGAGCGCACGGCGGCCAAGGGCTCGCACTCGTTCTGCTTCTCGGAGAACTTCGAGCCACTCGGCCTGCCCACCATCCACGACCCGAGCGGGTACTGGAAGCCGGTGATCGCCGCGGCCGAAGCCAACGAGCAGGTCCTGTCCATCCACATCGGGTCCTCGTCGACCATGTACAAGATCGCCTCCAACTCGCCGTTCATGGCCAACATGTCCATGGGGGCCATCCGTCCGGCGGCCTGCATGCTGTCGTGGATTTTCTCCGGCCTGTTCCAGGAGTTCACCGAGATCAAGATCGCCCTGTCCGAGGGGAGCATCGGCTGGATCCCCTGGTTCCTGGAACGCTCCAAGCAGGTCCTCGAGACCCAGCGCCACTGGGTGGCCAAGGGCGAACAGTTCGGGGGCAACGGGGTCGAAGGCGCACACGCCGTTTTCAGCGGTGAGGCCGATGTGTTCAAGATCGACGTCTACGAGGACTACCGGAAGCACTTCTACGGCTGTTTCATCGACGACGCCACCGGCCTGGGCATGCTCGACGTGGTCGGTGAGGACAACGTGATGATCGAGATGGACTACCCCCACTCCGACACCACGTGGCCGCACTCGCTCAAGCTGGCCCACGAGCGGCTCAGCCACGCCAAGTTGTCCGAGGAGCTCCAGTACAAGATCCTCCGGGGCAACGCCGAGAAGCTCTACCAGTTCACCCCGGCCGAGCCACCGGCCCGGTAGGGCCACGGGACGGGCACGATACTCCGGTGCCGAGTACCGAGACCCACGGCGGAACCGTGGAGGTGGCTCCCTATCGAGTCGACGTGGAGGGGCCGGTCATCGACGACCTCTCGCATCGCCTGGCTCGAACCCGGTTGGCCGAGGAACCTGACGGCGCCGGCTGGGACTACGGCACCAGCGCCGGCTACCTGGCCGAGCTGGTCGAGTACTGGCACACCGGGTTCGACTGGTTCGAGCAACAGGAACGTTTGAACGAGCTGTCCCAGTTTCTGGCCCAGGTCGACGGTGTCGTCGTCCACTTCGCCCGCCTCGGGGGCAGCGGCCCCAACCCGATGCCCCTGGTACTGGTGCACGGCTGGCCCAGCGGCTACCTGGAGATGACCAAGCTGGCCCCGCGGTTGGCCGATCCCGAGGCCCACGGCGGCAATGCCGGCGACGCATTCGACGTGATCGTCCCCTCGCTCCCCGGGTTCGGGTTCTCGGGACCGACCGGCGTCCGGGGCTTCGGGTACCACCGGGCCGCCGCCGCCCTCCATCGGGTCATGACCGGGGGCCTGGGCTACGAGCGCTACGGCCTCCATGGCACCGGCCTGGGGGCGTACGTCAACGGATGGATGGCCTTCGCCCAACCCGATGCCGTGGCCGGCGTGCACACCCACGATCCCGCTCTGATGCCGCTGGCGTCCTTCGAGCCGCCGGCGCCGCCACCGTCGGAGGCCGAGCTGGCCTTCGCCGCCTACGCCCGGGAGTGGTCGTCGGCCGAAGGGGCCTATGCCCAGCTCCACCGGACCAAGCCCCAGAGCATCGGCCACGCGCTCAACGACTCACCTGCCGGCCTGGCTTCGTGGCTGGTGGAGAAGCACCGATCGTGGAGCGACTGCTCAGGTGACCTCGAGCGCCGTTACAGCAAAGACGAGATCCTGACCAGCGCCACCACCTATTGGGTGACCGGCACCATCACCTCGTCGCTCCGCGCCTACTACGAGCGGGTGACGGCCGATCCCCCCATGGAGCCAGGTCGGCGGTTGCCTGTGCCTACCGGCGTGGCCATGCCCCGGTTCGAGCCGACCTTCCCACCGAGGCGGGCGCCCCGGGAGATGATCGACCGCGTGCACGACGTGCACCACTGGGTCGACCTTCCAAGAGGGGGCCACTTCGCCTCGTGGGAGGAGCCCGACGCCGTGGCCGACAGCATCCGGGCATTCTTCCGGCCGCTGCGGTGAGGCGAGTTTCTGTCGAGAATATGAGGAGGCAGCGTGACCGACCATGCGACCTTTGTAGTCCAGACCAAGCCCGAGCACTATGAGGTCCGAGAGGCGCCCCTGCCTGACATCGGTGCCGACGACGCGCTCTTGGCCCTCGAGGGTTGCGGTGTCTGTGGTACCGATGTCGAGGTGTTCG
>JAUTXB010000073.1 GCA_030838245.1 Acidimicrobiaceae bacterium | reverse complement strand
CCCAAGGAGAACGGGTTCCTGGGTGAGATCCTGCGCACCCGGGGATATGCCAGCTACGCCGTGGGCAAGTGGCACCTCACTCCCGAGGACGAGACGCATATGGCCGCCCCGCGCTCGACCTGGCCGCTGGGCCGAGGGTTCGACCGCTGGTACGGGTTCCACGGCGGCGAGACCCATCAATTCGCTCCCGCCCTGTACCACGACAATCATTCGGTTCGACCGGCCACGACGATCGAGGACGGCTACCATCTCAGCGAGGACCTGGCCGACCGGGCAATCGAGTTCCTGTCCGACCTGCGGGCCGTGGACGCCGACCAGCCGTTCTTTCTCTACTTCGCCACCGGCGCCTGTCACTCACCCCATCACGCCCCCGCCGAGTGGATCGAACGCTATGCGGGTGCGTTCGACGACGGGTGGGACGCGTGGCGCGAGCGCACGCTCGCACGGCAACTGGACCTGGGGATCGTGCCCCCGGGGACCGTCCTCAGCCCTCGACCATCGTGGGTACCGGCCTGGGACACGCTCGACGACCGACAACGCGCCGTGGCCGCTCGCTTCATGGAGTGTTTCGCCGGATTCCTCTCCCACACCGATCACCAGCTGGGCCGGGTGGTCGACTTCGTCGACGAGCTGGGCGAGCTCGATGACACGTTGATCCTGGTGGTCTCCGACAATGGGGCCAGCGCCGAGGGTGGCCCCGAGGGGTCCATCAACGACGTGCGCCTGTCCAACCTCGACCCGGCGGGAACGGCTGAGATGTACGACCGCCTGGGCGAGATCGGTGGCCCGCTGAGCCACAACAACTATCCCTGGGGCTGGACGATGGCCGGCAACACGCCGTTCAAGCGCTGGAAGCGCGAGGTCCACCAGGGAGGAGTGGCCGATCCCTGCATTGTGAGCTGGCCGGCGAAGCTGGCCGGCGTGGCCGGGGGCATCCGCCATCAGTTCGCACATGCCATCGATGTGCTCCCCACCGTCCTCGAGCTGGCCGGGGTGCAGGCACCCAACGAGATCGAGTCGGTTCGACAGTCGACGATCGACGGGACCAGTTTCGGTTACCTGCTCGGCCCCGATGGAGCGTCGGCCCCCGAGCGTCACGTCACCCAGCACTTCGAGATGTTCGGGTCCCGCGCCATCTACCACCGCGGCTGGAAGGCGGTCACCTTCCACCCGGTCGGGCCGCTCTATGACGACGGCCTCGACCCGAACGCTTCCTTCGAAGACGACGTCTGGGAGCTCTACCATGTGGCGGCGGACCTGTCGGAGTCACGCGACCTGGCCGGGGAGCACCCCGATCGGGTGGCCGAGCTGGTGGCCCTGTGGTGGGACGAGGCCCGGCGGAACCAGGTTCTCCCACTGGACAACCGGGTGCTGTGGACACTCGCCCACCCCAAGCCCGACCGTCGCCGTCCACGGTCCCGGTTCCGCTATTTCCCCGGTGCTGCTCCCGTGCCCGAGCAGGTGGCGGCCAATGTCCGCAACCGCTCACACGCCCTCATCGTCGATGTCAGCGTTCCCTCCGGTGTGGTCCCGCAAGGCGTCTTGCTCGCCCTCGGCTGTGCCCTGGGCGGATGGTCGTTCCACGTCTTCGACGGGCGGCTCCGCTACGTGCACAACCTGTACGGCAAGGAGAGCCACATCATCGAGGCCGACGGTCCGCTCCCACCGGGCGAACATTCCGTGACCTTCGAGTTCGACAAGGACGACGGGCTGGGCGGTTCCATGGTGCTGGGCTGCGACGGCGAGACGGTGGCCCGAGGAACCCTTCCCCGGTTCACTCCTTCGGGTTTCAATGGGGTGGGCGTCGGCCTGACCTGTGGCTACGAGTGGGGACCGGCGGTCGGACCGGGATATCGCGCCCCGTACCCGTTCAACGGGCTCATCACCAGGGCACTCGTCGAGACCACCGGTCCCATTGTCCGAGATCCGCTGGCCGAGTTGGCGGCGATCCTGGCCGAGCAGTAAGCGAGTCGGGTTACCCCGGAAAGCGCGTGATGGCTCCGTTGGAGTCGACGACGGCATAGCCGTTGCCGCTCGGCGTGACGATGAGACCGACCGCCGCGACGCCGAGGGACAGGCCGGCCGTCGAGCCATAGAACGATGCGTCGCCGAAGGAGAACACGCCCCCGTCGGAGGCGACCAGCCAATAGCCCTGCCCGTCGGGGGTGGCCGTCATCCCCACCACCGGCTGATTGAGCGGGGCCCCGCCCATCGAGCCGAAGAACGAGGCGTCGCCGAAGGAGAACACGCCACCGTCGGAGGCGACCAGCCAGTAGCCCTGCCCGTCGGGGCTGGCCGTCATCCCCACCACAGGCTGGTTGAGCGCCTGGCCCTCCAGTGAGCCGTGGAACATGGCCGTCCCAAATGTCGTGACCGAGCCTCGAGGTCCGGCGATCCAATACCCGGATCCGTCCGGCGTGGCGGCAAGCCGGGCACCGGCGACCGAGCTGCGTGGCGGGCTGGTCGGGATGCCCCACAGCCAGGTATCGGCCAGTTTCGGGCCCGAGGCCGAATCACCGCCGAAGAGCACCAGTTGCGCGGTGGTGGCGTCGTAGGTGAGCCGAGCAGAGTACCGGGCTGGTGGGCTCATGGTCGGGGTCAACTGGGCCCAGGTCGAACCGTCCCATTCCCACGTGTCGCCGAAATGGACGCTGGCGTCGGATCCGCCGAAGAGCATCATCTGGCCTGTATTCGGGTCATCGGCCATCGAGGCCGAGTCGCGGATGGGGGGACTGGTGGCCGGAGCGAGGTTGGCCCAGTTCGTCCCGTCCCAGGCCCAGGTGTCCCCCAGGTAGGTCGGGCCCGGTGCGGTCGATCCGCCGAAGAGGATCAGATCGGCGCTACTTCGGCTGCGGTCGTAGGCCATCGACGCGAACGACCGGGCTGACGGGCTCGTCGTCGGAAACAGCTGCGTCCACGTCGAGCCGGTCCACGTCCAGGTGTCGCCGAGTGGGGAGCCGCCCGTGCCGGTACCGCCGAAGAGGATCAACTGCCCGGTCGCCTGGTCGTAAGCCATCGAGGCGAATGCCCGCGCCGGTGGGCTCGTCGCCGGAGCCTGTGCCACCCAGGTGGTGCCGGTCCACACCCACGTGTCGCCCAACGGCCCGTTGCTGCTCGATCCACCGAAGAGGATCATCTGCCCGGTCGACTGGTCGTAGCCCATCGCCGCGTAGTTGCGGGGTGATGGGCTGATGGACGGCGACAGCTGGTTCCAGTTGGAGCCGTCCCAGTTCCAGGTGTCTCCGAAGTTGCCCGTATCGGTGCGTCCGCCGAAGAGGAGCAGCTGCCCCGTCCCGGAATCGAAGGCGACCGCCGGAGAATCTCGCGGGCCGGGGCTGGTGGCCGGTGACAGCGGAAACCACGTCGGCATGAAGCTGGCCGATGCCGTCGAGGCGCCGGCAACACCGGCCGTCGTCGGCGCAAGTCCCAGGATGATCGACACCGACGCGGCAAAGGTGAGGGCGACAGCAGCCGGCCGTCGCAGCCGGGGGATCGCTCGGATCTTTCGGACGCGACACCTGGCCATCGAACCTCAACCTCCACTGTGCACTCCCCGATGCGCCGATCCGGCGCGTCCTAACGGTACAAGACGAACATTCGAGGCGCGGCGACGGAGATGGCAGGTGTCACCGCCTCTTGGTCGGCGAGGAATCCGGGCCCACGGCGCGGCCACCGTCACCGGCACGTCGCCCACGCCATCTGATCAAGACATGGCGGAGCTGGACCTATTGCCGACTCTCGCCCATCACCCTTGCCACCAGGTCCACGAATTGATCGACGTCCTGCTCGGTGGTGTCGAAGGACGTCATCCATCGCACCACCCCCGAGGGAGGGTCCCAGACATAGAACGGGTACTGACCCTGGAGCTGCTCGGTCACACCGGGCGGAAGGGCAGCGAAGACACCGTTGGCCTCGACCGGATAGGCGATGGTCACCCCAGGCGTCCGGGCGACGCCGGCGGCCAGCCGAGCCGCCATCCGGTTGGCATGGTCTGCGTTGCGTCGCCACAGGTCCTCCGACAGAAGCGCCTTGAATTGGGCGGCCACGAATCGCATCTTGGAGGCAAGCTGCATGGACTGCTTGCGGATGAAGGGCAGCGTGGACTGGTCCGAGGGGCGGAAGGAGACCACCGCCTCGGCGCCCATGGCTCCGTTCTTGGTCGCCCCAAAGGACAGGACGTCGACGCCGGCACCGGAGCCGAAAGCGCCCAGCCCGACCCCGAGATGGGCGGCGGCGTTGGACAGCCGGGCGCCATCGAGGTGCAGCCACATCCCACGATCATGAGCCGACCGGCCCAGTGCCGTGACCTCCTCGACGCTGTAACAGGTACCGACCTCGGTCGACTGACTGATCGAGACCACCCGGGGCTGGACGCGGTGCTCGTCGCCCGTTCCGGTGACGGCCGCGTCGACCAGATCGGGGGTGAGCTTCCCATCCGGAGTGGCCACGGGGATCAGCTTGCTGCCGAGGAACCGTTCCGGTGCGCCGCATTCATCGACGTTGATGTGCGCGCTTTCGGCGCAAATGACCGCCTCGAAGGAGCGGAGCAGGGATTGAAGCCCGACCACATTGGCGCCGGTCCCGTTGAAGGTGAAGAACACCTGCGCATCGTCACCAAAGTGCTGTCGAAAGAGCTCGGTGGCCTCGCTGGTCACGTCGTCGGCGCCGTAGGAAGGGGCATGGCCGACGTTGGCCGCTGCGATGGCGTCCAGGACCTCCGGGTGGATGCCGGCGTAGTTGTCGCTGGCGAACGTTCGCTGCAGAGTTGTCACCGCCCTTGTCTACCCCTTACCACTCGTGGCTCGGCATCTCGTGCGAGGGATCGGACGCGCAGCCCTCTCCGGTCGTGGTCAGCCGGTACCGTCCGGCCGGGGGCTCACTGGCCCTGCCCTCGAGGCATGGGCCCCGGGTGCATGCGCTCCCCGCCGACCGCCGCTGGGATCCTGGCTCCGGCGCCGCGCCCGGCGCCTCTCGATCCGACGGCCCAGTCCTTGGCCCAGGAGCACCAGGGGCGGAGCGGCCAGCACGACGAGGCAGACCTCGAAGGGCGCCCGGAAACGGACCAGTCCGTAGACCAGGGCGGCGACCACGGTGACGACGCCCGCCGGTACGAGCAGGAACCACTGGCGAATCCGGCGGCGGCGGTAGATGACGATGCCGGCGATGCCCAAGGGTAAGAGGGCGTAGTAGAAGCCCAGCCCGGCCAGCGACGCCGGCACGGGCCGGCCTTCGTTGGCGTCGACGTTCGCCATCTGGATGGGCCCGTAGAAGTCCCACAACCGGCCTACTCGGGCCAGGACTACCACCGGAAGTCGCCCGGCGTGATGCTCGGCGTACTGGACGGCGGTGTGCTGGGCGCGCGAGGACTGCACCGATTCGTCACCTCGGCTCGGCGCCGACATCGAGCAGCCGAGACTCCACGATCCCAGATTCGGCCCGTGGTATGTCTGGGCGCAGTTGGCGCCGAGCAGCGCCAACCCGTCGCCGGTCGAGATGTACGTGGCGTCGGTGAACGTGGCCAGGTTCCGACCGACCCATGGGGCCACGACGATGGCAGAGGCCAGTATCCCTACGGCCAGCAGACCCAGCTTTCGGCGGAGCGGCGCAGTGCCGGCCGTCAAGACCGCCGGCACGAGCAAGAAGGGCACGAACAGGAGCAGTTCTGCTCTGACCAGGGCTTCGGCACCACATGCCGCACCGAGCAGCGCGGCCATGACCATCGTCGGCGATCGCAGGAGACGTGTGACGGCCAAGAGGATCAGGGCCATGAACAGCATGGCCGGTGTCTCCGACATGATGATGCCGCTGGGCATCCAGAAATTGGGGGCAACTGCGGCCAGCCCGGCGGCGACCAGGCCGACCCAGGGACCGGCCACCGAGCGCCCGAGCAGGCCCACGCAGAGGACCACGCCGGCACCCAGAACGGCCATGACCAGGCGCTGGAACGTCGTCCCTGCGTGAAGGCCGATGAGGAAGTTGACCGAGCCGGCCAGGATGGATGTCAAGGGCGGGTGAGCGGCCGAGGGCGTGGTGACCAACGGCCCGCGGAAGAACTGGCCCATCTTCAATTCGTTGGCCGTCACCCCGTACCAAAAGGAGTCGTAGATCTTGTTGTTCTGGTACTGGGTGAAGATCAGGACGTAGCCGACACGGAAGGCCAGAGCTACGGTCACGATCCCCGTCAAGGCCCCAGCGAAGCGGCGACGCCGCATCGACCCACCAACGGTCGGAGATTCCACCACCGAATCAGGTGGCACGTCAGGGGCGACATCCGTGACGACGGCGGTCATCGTGGCAGTTCCTCAGGGTCCATGACGGAATTGGAGCCTTCTACCCTCGATGTGGCACATCGCCGAATTGCAGGGCGCCAAGGCAGACCGGGTGCAATCGGCTCAGCGTATATGCCATGAGCACCGTCCGCCCGTATCGGTGTTGTCCGGCCCCGGCTACGCCTTCGAGTATCCACTGCGGCGACGGCCGGTAGACGGGATGACCACCTCCGGCCGATGCTCGGCCAGCACTCCAGGAGCCCGTTGGGGCGGGCGGCGTGGTGCCACCGCACCGGAACGGAGATGGCGCCGGGTACCCGACCATGGGGCCGGTGGAGCGGTCAGGCGATCACAGAGGCGGTACGCCACCGTCTCGTAGTTGACCCGCCAGCCTCGGAAGTCGGGCCATGCCTCCTCGGGCGTTCGCTCCATCGGGAACCCGACCTGCTCGAGCATGGTCACCGCTTCGGCGAACTCCTCGAACGTCAGGTCGATGGGTCCTTCCGGATTGGGATCGGGGTCCACCTCCCAGCGCAGGACCCCCTTGGCGATCCGGTTGAGCGCGGTGAACCCCATGCGCAGGCACAGCCGCGATTGGGACGAGGCGGTGCTCGGGGCCAGAGCGAGGTGCATGGCGGCACCGTCGAGCACGGCGAGGAGCCCGACCAGCCACGAGAACCACGGATCGGGTGACCGAAAGAGCAGCATGACCGGGTACGTGGTGTGGCTTTCGGCCAGGTCGGCTGACCACTCCTCCCACGACGCGTAGAAGTCCGGGAGGGTGTCGATGATGCCCACCAGCTGGTGGCGGGCAAGCACCTCGGGCCCCCACGCCGGGGTGCCCGCCCGGCTCTCGAGCATGGCCACCAAGCTCTCTCTCCGGTTGAAGGCCTGGTAGAGGGCGGGCAGGTAGGCGATCTGCAGGGCGACGATGACCACCCAGGTGGCGCCGGCGGCGATGTCCACCGCCGAATTGGCTCGCCCGCTGAGATTGATGGTCCCGACGGTGAAGACCGCTCCGGACGCCTGGGCCAGGGCCGAGACCAGGCTGTGGGTGGTCCCCTCGAGCATCAAGGCGTAGCCGACGATGAAACACCCGGCCCAGAAGGCCAACTGGACCACGAGGGCCACCGGCGCTGTGGGGGCCAGGAGCGCATCTTTCCCTTCGTACGTCCTGGCCACGCGGGACAAGCCGAGGAATGCCAACCGGACCGTCCGGTTGGCGAACGACGACAGGCGCTCGAACCCCCGGGGTTCCCGCGGCAGCACGATGGTGAACAACACGCTGGCCGAGGTGATGATCACCACGATCAGGCCGACGGCGAACAGCGCGTCGCTCATTGCCCGGGTGGCCAGTCCTTCATGGGCTCGGACTTGGGCTCTGTCGGCGACACCTCAGCCCTCATCCTGGTCCGGCCTCGGTCGACCCCAGGGATCAGAGGGGCCGAACGGCAAGACCCAAAGACCGCAGATCTCTCGGATCGCCCACCTCTCCGGCTGTGCCGACAACGTCACGGTGCCCCCCGTCATGGGGTCTACGGTACCGCCAGACGGTCAGGCTCCTACGACTGGGACCGAGCGGGCTCACCGTCAAGGATGATCGTCTTGGTCTCGAGGAAGGGCAGGAGGCCCTCGCGACCACCTTCGCGCCCGATCCCTGACTGCTTGAAACCGCCGAAGGCGATGCCGAAGTCGGTACGGAACGAATTCTGGCCGACCGTCCCCGATCGGAGCTGTCGGGCAACCTCGTAGGCGCGGTCGGCGTCGTTGGTGAAGACCGAGTTGTTGAGGCCGTAGATGGTGTCATTGGCGATCTCGACGGCGTCCTGCTCGTCATCGGCGGGGATGACGCTCAACACCGGCCCGAAGATCTCCTCTTGTGCAATGGCCGACGAGTTGTCGACGTTTCCGAACACGGTGGGCTCGATGAACCAGCCCCGGTTGAGGTTGCTCGGCCGATGGCCGCCCGAGGCCAGGGTTGCCCCCTCTTCGACGCCCTTGGCGATGTAACCCTCGACGCGATCGCGCTGGCGCCGCATGGCCAGGGGGCCCATGCCGCTCTCGGGATCGAACGCATCGCCGATCCGGACGCGCGAGAACGACTCGCTCAGGGCGTCGACCAGCTCGTCGTGGCGATCTCGCGTCACAACGATGCGGGTGAGCGACGAGCACACCTGTCCGGTCATCATGCACGCCCGTCCGGTGATCGACTTCGCTGCGGTGGCGATGTCGTAGTCGTCGAGCACCACCGCTGCAGACTTCCCACCCAGCTCGAGTGTGACCCGGGCGATGCGTTCGCCGCACAGTGATGCGATGCGACGCCCGGCCGCCGTGGACCCGGTAAAGGTGATCTTGTCGACGCGGGGATCGGTTACCAACAGCTCCGAGACTTCCCGGTCGGCGGTGACGACGTTGATGACCCCAGGTGGGATTCCTATTGCCTCAGCGATCTCGGCGAAGACGTAGGCCTCGCCCGGCGCCTCGGGAGAAGCCTTGAGAACGACGGTACAACCGGCCAGAAGGGCCGGGGCCACCTTGTGGGCAATCAAACCGATCGGTCCGTTCCAAGGGATGATGGCACCGACGACACCGACCGGTTCCCTGACTAGGAGCCCGACATTCCCACCGGCTGTGGGTGCGTGGCGCTCCTCGAACGGGTAGTCGTCGGCCAAGCCGGCGTAGTACCGGAACGGATTCCCAAAGCCCGGGCCACTGGCCTTGGCCATCGAGTGCAGGACGCCCATCTGGCCCGACCAGATCTCGCTGACCTCGAGGCTGCGCTCGTCGAGTGCCGATGCGATCTTCCGCAGGTAGTCGGCCCGCTCGGCATGGCTCAGGTGGGGCCATGGACCGCGATCGAAGGCTTCGCGGGCGGCTCCGACGGCACCGGCCATGTCGGCTGCTTGGGCCTCCGCCACCTGGAACATGACGTCTTCGGTACTGGCGTTGATTACGTCGATGACCGCCGAGCTTGACGGCTTCACCCACGTGCCGCCGACGAAGAAGCGGTCGGGTGACCTCAAGGACACGGTGGCGGTTTCGGTCAGGCTCATGGGTTCCTCCTGGGAGTTCTCGATGATGTCGTCGCAACCGGCTGATAGTGGCTGCCGGGTAGGGGCTGCAGCGCCCACAACGGAGGGACCAGCCCCCAGTCGTCAGTACCGACAGTACTCACTATTGCTTTTCTCTGTGCCGGCCGTCTCCGGGTCCAGATGTCCAGGTCAGGAGCCGAGCCGCCGCCGAAGCTCGACATACACCTCGGTCCCTACGATGGCATCGAGCTCCTCGGCCATCGATTCGACCACCGGCCGGTCGCCGACGTAGGCCTTGGTGCCCTCCGTGCAGCACCACGCCATGGTGTCTCCCTCTTCGCCCCAGTCCCGTCTCGTCCAGCCTCGGACGGTCGCTATTTCGGTCCCGTTGTCGCCAGTCTCCCAGTCCACCTTGATCGGAAGCTGCCAGCACACCGACGGCTTGAAGTCGATGGGCGACTCGCCCGAATCGAGCGCTGACAGGTGGAGCGCGCAGCCAGCACCGCCCTCGAACCCGGCCCGGTTGAGGAAGATGCAGGCCCCGTCGACAACCCGGGTGCTGCTGCGGGTGGTGTCGCTGAAGACCCCTCCTTCGGCCGCCATGTCGTGGTATTCGAAACGGGAAGGCTCCAGCGTGTCCGCTAGCGCACTGATCCGGCGCGCCTCGTCGTCACCGTCGAGGTCAGCCCCGATGGAGCAGCAGCCGTGGCCGAGCTCTGGCGCCGGTTGCGGCAGGATTCCCAAGCAGCCACGGCCCCAGATGCAGGTCCAATTCGAGGTGAGGAAGGCATCGTCGAAGCGCCACGTCGTGTCGCCGTCCGAGATCTCGGTGATCGGTGGTTCCATTCACAGACAGCGTAGAGGTCGGAGTGGAGCGCGCCCTCCTGGTCCGATCCGGTGCGGGATAGCTTCAGCCGGCTGCGGCAATCAACTTGCTGCGGCAATCAGCTCGTTCAGCGCTACGTCTCCGTCCACCAGCGCCTGCGCCTGTGTCACACCGGTGACGGGTAGATCCGTCGTATCGAGTACCCCGATCTGGGCGAGTAACGACGCCTGGTCCCAGTAGATGTGCTCGGAAGCCACCTTCCCTTCTTGGAACCCCATGACCACGACCAACGGGATCTCCACCCGGCGTCCGGTCGGCGCGATGCCCGGCAGCCAGAAGGGCATCTCGACGGTATGGGTGAAGCGGATGATCAGTTCATCCACGGCCCGCTCGTCACCGATCGTCCGCGAGACCTGTTCGACCTCCGTGTCGTCGGGCCATGCGGGGATGAACGAGTCACGATAAAACTCGTGAAGGGTCGAGGAATCTCGACCACCGGTGAGGACGGGCACATGGATCACGGTCGGCTGATCCACCATCGTGGCCATGGTTGCATTGGCGTCCTTGGCTTCGAACTCCAAGGCGACGTGTTGGTCGAATAGCGATCCAAGGTCGGGCATTCCGGTCTCCAAACGCGTGCAAACGGCACGTCGACGATTGATGAATACGAGCGCTAACCAGAGCCCTCGCGACAAAGGTTACGTCCACGATGAACGGATTGCTCGTACGAACAGCGTCCGGCTCACATCGCCGGAGCGGCGCCGAAGACTGCCGTAGCCTCCTTGCGGCTCAGGTAGCTCCGGGTCGGCGGCCGCAATGACGGCGGATCGCTGTCCTCGGCCCAGGCCGCCTCGTACTCGTCGGTCTCAACCTCGAAGCAAATGGCAAAGCTAGGCCAGGAGGAATAGTCAAGACCTGTGGATGACGCGTGTCCGGCGACTTGCTGATCACCACCCTCTGATTCGTCGGGTCGTTCGATGAGCTTGCCGTTCTTGAATACCGCCCCCGGCTTCGACGAGGAGCTGCGCAACTCGGTGTCTTCGAGCGTGATCTGAACGCGACGTGCATCTGCGGGTTGTTCGGCGGCGCGGCGGCCGTGGCGATGCTGCAGGGGCAGGACGAGGCGGGGATCGCCTCCGCCGCCGGCATCGCGGCCAGCTCGGGCGCCGACCTGCTGGAGGCCAACCGCACCGGCGGGACCGTCAAGCGAGTCCACTGCGGCTGGACTGCACGCTGCGGCGTGGCAGCGGTCGACCTGGCCCAACACGGGCTCACCGGTCCGCCGACCGTGCTGGAGGGCCGCTTCGGGTTCCTGCAGGCGTTCTGCGGCGACCGCGCCCACCCGGACGCCGTCGTCCGCTGCCTGGGCACGGATTGGGAGCTGCCGCGCGTGGTTTTCAAGCCGTACCTGTGCAACCACTTCACCCCCGCGCTGCTGACCTCGCGCCTGGGGAGCGCTGAGGTCGAGACAGTTACCGCCCCCGGACTGCATAGGTCAGGTGGGTCACCCGCTGCGTCGGCTCCGCGCGGACCGGCTCCAGGGCCACGCGGCCCGCATCCACGCCCTCGAACAGGCGGATTCCGGAGCCGAACAGCACGGGTGAGAGCGCGATCGACAACTCGTCGATCAGGCCGGCGTTCACGTACTCCAGGATCGTTGCGCCGGCGGCCTCGCGGGCCTGGTCGAGCGCGGTCTCGATGCCTTCGTTGACGAAGTGGAAGGTGGTCCCACCCGGCCGCTCCCAGAGGTCACGCCTCTCGTGCGTGACGACGAAGACCGGCGTGTGGAACGGCGCCTCCTCCGGCCACATCTGCTCGCCGGCGTCGAACATGCGCTTGCCCAT
>JAUTXB010000068.1 GCA_030838245.1 Acidimicrobiaceae bacterium | reverse complement strand
CCGGGTCGGTGGCGTGGACCGGCGCTCTGGGCCGCCGATGGCCGCTCGGGCGGCCCACCAGGGCGTCGTGGACGGGGCCGATCGTCGACGGCTAACTGCCGTTCGCTCGGGACCAGCGCGTTTCCGTTCCCCGGGCGCTGCCGTTGCCCGTTGCCGCTGCTCGCAGGGCGCTGCCGTTGGCCGTTGCCGTTGCCTCGAGGCGGCCCACCGGGGGGACCACCGGGCGGGCCTCCCGGACGACGCGGTGGGGGGACGGTCGATCCGTCGCCATACACCTCGCGCCCGCCGCCGTCGCGCGTCACCATGGCGGCGCCCCGCGCTGGACGTCGCTGGTTGTCATCCTGGTGGAGCGGGTTGGCGGGGCCAAAAAATCCTCCACTGGCTCGGCCCGAGCCCGGCCGGATCCAGGGGCGAAACCCACGGAACCCTCCGCCACTGGTCCGTCCGCCGAGCTAGTCATAGAGATCTTCGCCCCAAGTCTCTCATGCCCGAGCCGTCGCTTGGAGGTACCCCTCCGATCGTCACCTCAGTGGCCTCACAGGCACGGCATTTGTGAGGTCGAGGCTCTCGCCCCGGAGCTCAGGCACGCTTCACCGGTGCCATCCGCAAGAGCAGTTGCTTGCGACCCACTCCGGCGAACTGCACGGTGGCCTCCGCATTCTCACCCGAACCGCTGGTGGCCAGGACCGTTCCCTCCCCCCACCGGCCATGGACGACCACGTCTCCGGGCTCGAGTCCGAGCGCTTCGGCCCCGGTGGAGACCGGATCCGGGCGCTTGACACCACTGCCGTAGCGGTCCCCCGGAGTAGCGATCCCGGTCCCGAACCGGCTCAAGCCAGGCGTCCCTGCAGGCCGGTCGTTCTCCCAGGCGTCACGGCCCGGGGCCGAGCGGTTGCCGCCATAACTGCCGGAGGGAGCACCCACCTCCCGTACCAGCTCAGCCGGCATCTCCGACAGGAAGCGGCTGGGCACGTTGCTGCCTGTCTTGCCAAACAACATGCGGCTCCAGGCGTGGGAGACGAAGAGATATTTCTCGGCCCGGGTGATCCCGACGTAGCACAGCCTCCGCTCCTCTTCGAGCTCGACGGGGTCCCCGAGGGCCCGGAAATGAGGAAAGATGCCGTCTTCCATCCCGACCAGGAACACGGCGGGGAACTCCAGGCCCTTGGCGATGTGCAGGGTCATGAGCGACACCCGGCTGGGGTCGCCGTCGAGCTCGTCGGAGTCGGCCACCAGCGCGGCCGCCTCCAAGAACTCGGGCAGGGACCGGTATTCGGCCGCCACCCCGGCCAGCTCGTCGATGTTCTCCACCCGCCCCAGGGCCTCGATGCTGCCCTCGGCCAGGAGCTCGCTGCGGTACCCGGTGCGCTCGGCCACCGCCGAGGTCAACTCACCCGGTCCGAGCGGGCCGTCGGCGTCGCCGTGCCGGTTGCCCTCGCCGTCCCGGTCGCCTCCGTCGTCCGGCCCCTGGCCCTCCCGGCCCTCTGGGCCGTCGGCCCACTCGCCCTCCTCGGGGAACGCATCGAAGGCCTCGTCGTCTCCCGCCTGCGGCATCACCATCCGGTCCCGCAACTCGTCGAGCAGCCGGGCCAGGTCGTACAAGGCCTTCGATGCCTTGCCGGTGATCCCGGCCTCATCGGCCCGGCTGATGGCCTGGCCGAACGAGAGCCCGTTGAGCTGTGCCCATCCGGCCAGCCGGGCCACCGACGTCTCGCCCACTCCCCGCTTGGGCACGTTGACGATGCGCCGCCAGCTCACCTCGTCGTCCGGGTTGACCAGGACCCGCAGGTAGGCCAGGACGTCTTTCACCTCGCGGCGGTCGTAGAAGCGTGTGCCCCCCACCACCTTGTAGGGCACCTCGTACCGGACCAGCGCCTCTTCCAGGGCGCGGCTCTGGGCATTGGTCCGGTAGAAGACGGCCACGTCGCCCCAGCGCAGGCCCTCCTCCCGATGGAGCCGGCCGATCTCGCTCGACACCCACGCCGCCTCGTCGTGCTCGTCCTCGGCCCGGTAGCGGGTGATGATGTTCCCGGCCCCAGCGTCGGTCCACAATGTCTTCGGCTTCCGGGAGACGTTGTTGGCGATCACGGCGTTGGCGGCATCGAGGATGGTCTGGGTCGACCGGAAGTTCTGCTCCAATGTCACCGTCTTGGCATCGGGGAACGCTTTTTCGAACTCCAAGATGTTGGTGATGTCCGCCCCCCGGAACCGGTAGACGGACTGGTCGCTGTCCCCCACCACCACGATGTTGCGGTGCTCGCCGGCCAACAGCACGGCCAGCGCGTTCTGGACCGCATTGGTGTCCTGGAACTCGTCGATCAGGATGTGGGTGAATCGCTGGCGATAGAGCTCCAAGACGTCGGGGTGCTCCCGGAACAGGCGAACGGCGTTGAGCAACAGGTCGTCGAAGTCCATGGCGTTGGCCGCCACCATCCGTCGCTGGTACTCGTCGAACACGTCGGCGATCCGTCGGTCGAAGATGGTCACGGCCGCGGCCCGGTACTCGGCCGGCCCCTGCTGGTTCGACTTGGCTTGGCTGATCTGGCCGAGGATGCTGCGGGGCGGCAGCTTCTTCGTGTCGATATCCAACTCGCGGCAGATGATCTCGATCAGCCGTCGCGAGTCGGCATCGTCGTAGATGGTGAACGAACCCTTGTACCCGAGGCGGTCGCCATGGGCCCGGAGGATGCGCACGCAGGCCGAGTGGAAGGTGGACACCCACATACGCCGGCCGCGCGGACCGACCAGGGAGGCCACCCGCTGGCGCATCTCGTCGGCCGCCTTGTTGGTGAAGGTGATGGCCAGTATCTGCCACGGCGCGGCGTCGCCCATGGCGATGAGGTGGGCGATGCGTCGGGTGAGGACCCGGGTCTTCCCCGACCCGGCCCCGGCCACGATCAACAGCGGGCTGCCCCGGTGGGTGACCGCGTCCCGCTGCGGCCCGGTCAGCCCCTCGAGCAGCTCATGGGCCGCGACCTGGCGGACGCCCCCGCCGCTTACGTCGTCGCCGCCCGACGATCGCGTGTCGCCCGATCGCGCGCTGCCGTCCACAGCCGTCACTCCCATTCGATGGTGCCCGGAGGCTTGGACGTGATGTCCAGAGCCACCCGGTTGACGCCCTCGACCTCGTTGATGATGCGCGAGGAAAGGCGCTCGAGCAGGTCGTAGGGCAACCTGGCCCAGTCGGCCGTCATGGCGTCGTCACTGGTGACAGCGCGAATCACGATGGGGTAGGCGTAGGTGCGGCCATCGCCCATCACCCCCACCGTGCGAACAGCAGGAAGCACGGCAAAGCTCTGCCACAGGTCGCGATAGAGGCCGGCCCGCCGGATCTCCTCGGTCACGATGGCATCGGCGGCCCGCAGGATGTCGGCCCGCTCCGGCGTGACCTCCCCCACGATGCGCACGGCCAGGCCGGGACCGGGGAACGGCTGGCGCCACACGATGTCGTGGGGCAGGCCGAGCTCTTCTCCCACCGCCCGCACCTCGTCTTTGAACAACAGCCGCAGTGGCTCGACCAAGTCGAAGGCCAGATCGTCGGGGAGGCCGCCGACGTTGTGGTGGGACTTGATCTTGGCCGCATCGGCCGAGCCCGACTCGATGACGTCGGGGTACAGCGTGCCCTGGACCAGGTAGCCGGCAGCCTCGCCTGTCGAGCCATCTTCCCCGCTGACCAGGTCCCGGGCCACCTCTTCGAACACCCGGATGAACAGCTCGCCGATGGTCTTGCGCTTCACTTCGGGATCGGTGACCCCGGCCAATGCCGAGAAGAACCGGTCGGCCGCCTTCACGTGGACCAAGTCGACGTGAAACTGGCGCCGGAACGTCTCCTCGACCTGTTCGCTCTCGCCAGACCGCATGAGGCCGGTGTCGACGAAAACGCAGGTCAGCTGGTCGCCGATGGCCTTGTGCACCAATGCGGCGGCCACGGCCGAGTCCACGCCGCCCGAGAGTGCGCACAGGACGCGGGCGTCTCCCACCTGGGCCTGGACCGCGGCCACCTGGGTCTCGATGATCGAGGTGTGGGTCCACGACGGCGGGCAGCCGCAGACGTCATAGAGGAACCGCTCGAGGAGGTCTCGGCCCCGCTCGGTGTGGACCACCTCGGGGTGGAACTGCACGCCGTAGATGCGACGTTCGGGGTCGTGCAGCGCGGCAACCGGGGCATCGGCACTCCGGGCGGTGGAAATGAAACCCTCGGGAACCACGGCGATGCCGTCGGCGTGGCTCATCCACACCTCGGCGGCGGTCGGCCAGTCGACGAACAGGGGGGAGCGCTCGGTCAGGTTCACCGTGGTGCGGCCGTACTCCCCTCGACCGGTGCGAGCCACCTCGCCACCCAGTTGCTGGGTCAGCAGCTGGGCGCCGTAGCAGATGCCCAGGATGGGAACGCCCGAGTCGTAGATGGCCGGGTCGATGGTCGGCGCCGGTGTCTCGTTCACCGACTTCGGGCCGCCCGACAGGATGATCCCCTGTGGCCGGTGGGCCAACAGCTCGTCGGCCGTGGCCGTGTGGGGGACGATCTCGGAGTAGACGTGGGCCTCACGCACCCGCCGGGCGATCAGCTGGGCATACTGGGCCCCGAAGTCGACCACCAGGATCGGCCCGTCAGTCGGGCCAGTGTCGAGCCCCGGGCCGGTCGTGGTCAATGGCCCATGCCCACGCCCTGCGAGCGTTGCAGGTCCTTGCCCTCGGTCTGGAGCGACGGGGCCACCATGACCTCGGCCTTTTGGAACTCCTTCACCGACTGGTAGCCACAGGTGGCCATGGCCGTGCGCAGGGCCCCAAAGAGGTTCATCCGACCGTCGTTCTCATGGGCCGGGCCGAGCAGGATCTCTTGGAGCGTGCCCCGCGTGGTCGTCTTCACCCGTGCCCCTCGGGGAAGGGTCGGATGGAAGGTGGCCATGCCCCAGTGGAAGCCGCGGGCCGGGGCCTCGACCGCCGATGACAACGGGGAGCCCAACATGACCGCATCGGCTCCACAGGCGATGGCCTTGGCGATGTCGCCGCCCTTGGACATGCCACCGTCGGCGATCACGTGGCAGTAGACGCCCGTCTCGTCGAGGTGGCGCATCCGGGCGCCGGCCACATCGGCGATGGCCGTGGCCTGGGGCACCCCGATGCCGAGGACGCCCCTGGTGGTACAGGCATTGCCCGGTCCCACTCCGACCAGGACACCCACCGCTCCGGTCCGCATGAGGTGGAGGCCGGCCTGGTAGGAGGCACAGCCACCGACGATGATGGGAATCTCGAACTCACGGATGAACCGCTTGAGGTTCAGCGGCTCGGCCGTCTTGGACACGTGCTCGGCCGACACCACCGTGCCCTGGATGACCAAAAGGTCGAGCTCCGCCTCGAGCAGGGACGGGGCGAACAGCTCCGTCTTTTGCGGCGTGACCGATGCGGCCGTGGTGATCCCTGCCGCCTTCATCTCCTTGATGCGCTGGGTGACCAGGTCCATCTGCACCGGCTCCGCATACATCTGCTGCATGCGGGCGGTGGCCTTCTCGGTCGAGAGCTCCCGGATCTCGTCGAAGAGGCCGGTGGGGTCCTCGTAGCGGGTCCACAGTCCTTCGAGGTTCAGAACCCCGAGCCCACCCAGGCGTCCGACCTCGATAGCCGTGCTCGGACTGACCACGCCATCCATGGCCGAAGCCATGAGGGGTAACTCGAACTGGTAGGCGTCGATCTCCCAGCTGATGTCCACGTCCTCGGGATCTCGCGTCCGACGACTGGGGACGATGGCGATGTCGTCGAACCCGTACGCCCTCCGTCCCGATTTGAAGATGCCGATCTCTATTTCAGCCACGGTGTCGTCCTCCGGCCCTTGTCGCGCTCATCCGAAAACCGTGCAGCACGCCCCCGACATCACCGCGCCCATCGGCATGGGTACACGATACCGCCTGGAGGCCCTCGCCCCTGCGCCATGGTTCGGGGTCCACACGGGCCCTCGGCCCAGTTCGCAGTGGGCCGACCGGGCCCAATGGCGCCAGTCAGTCACCGGCGGGCTCGCCGGTCCCCAGGGCCAGGCTCAAGAGGTCGACCAGGATCCGAGCCGTGGCCCCCCAGATGATCTCCCCACCGGCCTCGAAGAACCAGACGGGGAACTCCACGTCCTGGTCACCGTTGAGCTGCGGGGTTCCCGACACCGACAACCACTCCTCGTGGAACACGCCGTCGACTAGAAGGTCGGCCAGGGCCAGATCGAAGATCCTGGCCACCTCGCTCGGGTTGGCGGTGAGAGGCGGGCGGCTCTCGAGCGTCCCCACCACCGGGGTGACCAAGGTGTTGGACGACGCCGTGGCCAGCTGGTTGAGCGTGCCGATGACCGAGACGGCGGACGGGTCGAGCCCGACCTCCTCCCACGCCTCTCGAAGGGCCCCCTCGATGACCTCCTCGCCGGCATCGAGCCGGCCGCCGGGAAAGGCCACCTCGTCGCGATGGGAGCGCAGGTCGCTCGATCGCACGGTCAGGATGACCCGGGTCTCACCACCGTCCTCGTAGAGGGGCACGAGCACGGCGGCAGTCGGCCCCGCCCCATCGGCTCCGAACGCGGCCATCCGACGACGTGGATCGGGGTAGCCGGCCACCCAGCCGCCCCCGGCGGCGACGGCGGCTCGGACCCGTTCCAGGCTGATCGATCGGCGACCGGTCTCGTCCAGCTCGGCCCATCGCGCCGGCCGGCCGGCCCGGCTTCGGGCTGGGCGGGGAATGACCTGCCTGGGGGCGCCTGGATCAACGGTTGGGGGTGACATGGGTGGGTCCAGGCTATGTCGAACCGCCCCCGAACCGGCCGGATACCGGGCGCCAAGAACATCCGTTCCCGCAGGTAAGAAGCAGGAAGACCTACGATTGGTGACGTCCACCGCCGCCAGGAGGCCCCCCGTGACTACCAGCGAACCGCCGGCACCACCACCGAATGCGGCACCCCAGTTCCCCATCACCACCACGTTGGAATTCCCCGAGTGGCCGATCGAGCGGAGCCTGGGCATGGTCTTCGGCGTGGTCGTCCGCTCCATGGGTATGGCCAAGGGCTTCGCCGCCGGGTTCAAGGCCATGGCCGGGGGTGAGGTCAAGCAGTACACCAGGTTGGTGGAGGACAGCCGTCGCCATGCCATGGACCGGATGATCGAGAACGCCACCGTGCTCGGCGCCAACGCCATCGTCTCCATGCGCTTCGATTCGTCCGAGGTGGGCCAGGGGCTGACCGAGATCGTGGCCTACGGCACGGCTGTCGTGGTCGGCTCGCGGCGATGACTGCGAGCGCCTTTTCGAGACGGAGGCGGGCGCCGTGGACGTGATCTGGGCCCTGTTGGCCCTCGCGGTGGTAGGCGTGGTCATCTTCAGTTTCTTCGTTCGCCGTCACGGTGAGGCGACCCGGCCCGGTGCCGACTGGACGCCCACCGACGAGGTGTTCAACGATCCCTCGACCAACCGGGTCATGCGGGTCTGGATCGACACGGCCGGCAAGCGGTACTACGTCCCCACTGAGGGGCACTGAGCGCTGGGCACGGCACAAAGCGGTCGCTGCGACCGGAAATTCGACGCGGTGCGAGAGGCATTCGCCGCCAATTTCGCCGAGCAGGGCGAGGTGGGCGGGGCCGTCTGCGTAATCGTCGACGGCGACGTGGTCGTCGATCTGGTCGGAGGTTGGGCCGACGGAGCGGGCCGACGCGCCTGGGAGCCGACCACGCTGGTGGATTTCTATTCGGTGGGCAAGGCCGTGGTCGGCCTGCTCGCCCTCCAACTCGTCGACGCCGGCCTCATCGGCCTGGACAGCCCGATCGCATCGGTGTGGCCGGAGTTCGCCCACGGAGGCAAAGAGGCCGCCACGGTGCGCCACGCGCTGTCGCACCAAGCGGGGGTGCCGGCCATCCGAGAGCCCCTGACCAACGACGACTTGTGGCACTGGGACCGGATGACAGCCGCCCTGGCTGCGACAGCTGCCTGGTGGGAACCGGGAACCCGGCACGCCTACCACACCAACACCTACGGGCACCTGGTGGGCGAGATCATCCGACGAGTGACGGGCGAGATGCCCGGGACGAGGTTGCGCGCCGTGGCCGATTCGCTAGGCGCCGACTTGTGGTTCGGAGTCCCCCGATCCGAACAGCACCGGTGCGCCGAGGTCATCTGGGCGTCGCCGCTCAGGCCAGCGGAGATAGAGATGAGCGAGCTCACCGGCGATCCGCTCATGGTCGCGCTCGGGTACTTCAACCCACCCGGGTACTCCTCGGTCGGCGTAGTCAACTCCACCCGCTGGCGAGAGGCGCAGGTCCCTTCGACCAACGGGCACGGCACGGCGACCGGGGTGGCCCGCTTCTTCGCCGCCCTGCTCGAGCCGCACCGCCTGCTCTCGCCCGGCCTGCTGGCCGAAGCGACCAGCCCGCAGTCCGAGGGATGGTGCCCGGTCCTCGGTGAGGAGACCACGTTCGGACTCGGCTTTAAGCCCACCGTTGCTCGCCGACCCTTCGGTCCCAACCCAGGGAGCTTCGGGCACTTCGGCACCGGAGGCGCGGTCGGGTTCGCCGACCCCGATGCCAACCTGGCGTTCGGCTACGTGATGAACCACGTGATCCCGAGGTGGCAGAGCACGCGCAATCGGGCGCTGATCGACGCCGTCTATCGCTCCTTGTAACTGCGCCGAGACTGCGTAACTGTGCCGAGGCTGTAGCGCTAGGCATTGTCGTCGTGCCGCGGACCGGCGGAGTCGGCGCTCTGTGCCACCTCGGAGCCCGAACAATTGGGGCCGGGACGCACGTCGGCCGGGCCCACAAAGGACCCGGCCGAGTACACCATTCCAGACCGCCGGAGCGGGCCGGAGGGTTTTACATCATGCCGCCCATGCCGCCCATACCGCCGCCCATGGCCGCAGCCGCGGCCGCCGCAGCAGCGGGGTCGTTCTTCTCGGGCTTGTCGGCCACCAGCGCTTCGGTGGTCAACAGCAGGCCGGCGATGGATGCGGCGTTCTGCAACGCCGACCGGGTCACCTTGGCGGGGTCGATGACGCCCACCTTGACCAGGTCCTCGAACTCGCCGGTGGCCGCGTTCAGGCCGACCGAACCGCTCTCGGACTCGACCTGACGGACCATGACCGATCCCTCGAGGCCGGCGTTGTTGGCGATGCAGCGAAGCGGCTCGGCCAGGGCCTTGGCCACGATCGACGCACCGGTGGCCTCGTCGCCTTCCAGCGAGTCGATGACCTTCTGGACCGCGGAACGGGAGCGGACCAGAGCGGTACCGCCTCCGGCCACGATTCCCTCTTCGACGGCGGCGCGAGTGGCGGAGAGTGCATCTTCGATGCGGTGCTTCTTCTCCTTCAGCTCCACCTCGGTGGCGGCGCCGACCTTGACCACGGCCACGCCTCCGGCCAGCTTGGCCAGGCGCTCTTGCAGCTTCTCCCGGTCCCAGTCGGAATCGGTGTCGTCGATCTCCCGCTTGATCTGGGCGATACGACCCTTCACCTCGTCCTCGCTACCGCCGCCGTCCACGATGGTCGTGTCGTCCTTGGTGACGATGACCCGGCGGGCACTGCCCAGCAGGTCGACGGTGGTGGTGTCGAGCTTGAGGCCGATCTCCTCGGAGATGACCTGTCCACCGGTGAGCACAGCGATGTCCTGGAGCGTCGACTTCCGGCGCTCGCCGAACCCGGGGGCCTTGACGGCCACCGAGGTGAACGTGCCCCGGATCTTGTTGACGACCAGCGTGGCCAGAGCCTCGCCCTCGACGTCCTCGGCGATGATCAGCAGCGGCTTGGCCGTCTGCATGACCTTCTCGAGCACCGGGACCAGATCGTGGACGGCGCTGATCTTCTGGTTTGCGAAGAGGATCAACGGCTCGTCCAGGACGGCTTCCTGGCGCTCGGTGTCGGTGACGAAGTACGGGGACAGGTAGCCCTTGTCGAACTGCATGCCCTCGGTGAACTCGAGCTCGATGCCGAAGGTGTTGGACTCCTCGACGGTCACAGTGCCGTCCTTGCCCACCTTGTCGATGGCATCGGCCAGCACGTCGCCGATGGCGCTGTCGGCCGCGGAGATCGCTGCGATCTGTGCGATCTCGGTCTTGGAGTCGATCTCCTTGGACTGCTCCTTGATGGAATCGACCGCGGCCTTGACCGCCTTGTCGATGCCCTTGCGCAGACCCAGCGGGTTGGCGCCGGCGGCCACGTTGCGGAGTCCTTCGCGGATGAGGGCCTGGGCCAGGACGGTGGCGGTGGTGGTGCCGTCGCCGGCGACGTCGTTGGTCTTCGTCGCCACTTCCTTGACCAGCTGGGCGCCCATGTTCTCGAAGGCGTCCTCGAGCTCTACCTCACGGGCGATGGATACGCCGTCGTTGGTGATGGTGGGAGCACCGAACTTCTTCTCGATCACCACGTTGCGACCCTTGGGCCCGAGGGTGACCTTGACCGTGTCAGCGAGCTTGTTCACACCCGCCTCGAGACCGCGCCGTGCGGCCTCGTCGAACTTGAGGATCTTGGGCATTACTTACCTACCTTTGCCAGGACGTCACGACTCGAGAGGATCAGCAGATCCTCGCCATCGGAACTGATCTCGGTGCCCCCGTACTTGGAATAGACGACGGTGTCACCGACGGCGATGTCCAAGGGGACGAGCTCGCCCGAGGCCTCGGCCCGGCGGCCCGGTCCTACGGCCAGGACTTCTCCCTGCTGGGGCTTCTCTTTGGCGGTATCGGGGATCACCAGGCCGGACGCCGTGGTCTCCTCCGACTCGCCGGGGCGGACGACAATACGGTCGTCAAGTGGATGCAGACTCATGTGA
>JAUTXB010000012.1 GCA_030838245.1 Acidimicrobiaceae bacterium | reverse complement strand
GAGATTGGCGGCTGCCGCGCTCGGCGTGCCCGAGAGCTTCGTGCTGCTGGCATAGGTGCTGCCGGTGACGGATTGGATCAAGAACGTGCCGACGAGCACCAAGAGCCAAATGCCGAGAACGGCAAGACGATGTCTCAGAGACCATCGAGCAAGTGAACGCATGACCATCTCCTCTACCGATCCCCGGCGATCGCGGACCTCACGATCAAGGATGAAGGAGACGCCCCCTGGCATCATCGGCCGCCAGAACCCAATGGGCCCTACCACCTACTCCCACGGAGGTACACCTCGGGCACGGCGACCTGCCGGTTCCGTCGAATGCCCTGGTGGACCGGGCTATTCCTTGGGTGAAACTTCCGCCGATCCAAGCGATTGTCCAGGTACGACAACACCCGTCTCGTACGCGATGACCACCAGTTGGGTGCGGTCCCGGGCGTCAAGCTTGGTGAGGATCCTCGACACGTGGGACTTACATGTGAGTGGGCTGATGAATAACCGGGTGGCGATCTCGGAATTGGTGAGGCCGCCGGCGATCAGGCCGAGGATCTCGAGTTCTCGAGCGGTGAGCGATACCGGAATGGCCAAGCTCGGGCCTGGATCTGGGCTCTGGCTGTCGACATAGGCCTCGATCAGGCGCCGGGTTGCCCCCGGATCGAGGAGCGCATCACCTCGAGCCACAGTCCTGACTGCCTCAATCAGCGCCGGCGGCTCCACTCCTTTCAACAAGAACCCGCTCGCTCCGGCCCGTAGCGCGCCGAATACGTACTCGTCGAGGTCGAAGGTGGTGAGAACGACGACCCGGGTTCGCTGCAGCCTCGGATCAGATGTGATCAGGCGCGTCGCTTCCAGACCATCCATTTCCGGCATCCGGATGTCCATGAGGACGACGTCGGGGACGGTTGCCGTAGCCATGGCCACCGCCTCGGCGCCGTCTTTGGCCTCGCCGTCGACCTCGATGTCCGGCTCAACGTTGAGGATCGATTGAAATCCCGCTCTGACGAGAGCGTGGTCGTCGACGATGAGCACACGGATGGGGCTGGTCAACGACCCACACCGCCCAGTGGGATCTGGGCCCGAACCCGCCAACCACCGCTCGGAGCGCGTCCCACCTCACACGTGCCCCCGAGCACGCCGGCGCGCTCTCGCATCCCCTGCAGGCCATGACCGCCCTCGGTCGCCGTGCCCTTGCTCTTCCCGTCGTCGATGATCTCCACTACAAGAGAGTCGCCGTCTCGGTTTATCCGCACCGAGGCATGCTTGGCCGTCGAATGGCGCAACACGTTCGTGAGCCCTTCTTGCACGATACGGAAGCTGGCATGGTGGACCACCGCCGGTATCGAGTCGTAGGCCGTACCCATCTTCAGGTCCACCGCCAGTCCGGCTCGTCTGACTCCGGCGATGAGCTCACCCAGGTGGGCGAGCTCAGTGGGGCGCATCGGAGCCTCACCAATCTGATCGTTGCGGAGGACCTTGAGCGCAGCGCGCACCTCGGCCAGTGCGTGGGCCGAGGTTGAAGCGAGCTCGTCGAGCACGACCACTTGGTTTGCTGCCGGCTGCTGGCGGGCGAGGTGGGCCGCGGCAGAGGCCCGTACGTTGATCGCCACCAACGTGTGACCGACGATGTCGTGCAGCTCGTGGGCGATCCTGAGACGTTGCTGGTCGAACCCATGCTGTACGAGGGCTGCCCGTTCGCGCTCCGCCTCTTCGGCCAGGGTCTGTTGCAGGACCTGGCGCGCCCTGGCCGCGTCGCCCGCGGCCAAGGCCCCCAGTATTAACGCCAGGTAGGCAATTGCTTCCACGGCGTTCGGGTCGCGGTGGCTGGTCACCAGTACGGCCGCGGCCACGACCGGGGCCATCAGGGCGCCAACGATCAGGGACCGGACGCGATGGCCTTCGAGTCCGACGGTGAACACCAGCAACATCACTATGCCGACGGCGGCACGGCTCGGATGGAAGACAGACAGGCACACGAACAGCAACGGCACGACCGTGGCCAGGACACCCAGGGGATAGCGACGCCTGGCCACGAGGGGCAGGGCGGCCACGAGGGCGAGGCCACCGTCCAACAGGGTCAGTCCGGTTACTTCATGGCTGACCACGGGATCGATGAGGAGGGCGGCGAAGGCCGTCGCCGCCAGCACCACGTCGACGGCACGCGCCCGCAGGTCCTCTTCAACGGCAGAACGCACAGCTGAGCCAATCCAGGCGAACGACCCGCGAACAACGGTGCGGCCAGGCAGAGCCAGCGGGCGCCGTCGCTGCCGAGTCGCGGGGCTGGGTCCAACGGCATTGGTGAATTCGCTCATCGGAACACCACGGTGATCGGGTCCTGCCTCCTCCTGAACGCGGGGCGGTCCGCGCTCTGCCTCGCGTGACGACACCTGCAATACAACGGTACGACTTGGGTACGGTGACGACATCGGCCCCGCGGATGCTCCTTCGGTGGAGTCGTCGCATGGACTGGGTCTGGAGAAGTACGCCCCGAGGACTAGGCGGCAGGGGACCCGGGCCCGACGTCGAGTCGGCTCGAAGCAGAGAAGCGGGTGCGGTCGTCCTTACAGTCTGGACTCCTTCGTGGTCGATTTGCAATAGCAGATAGCAAGATGCAAAGAGGCTTCGCTCGATGACCCCGGACTGGCTCCCTCATTAACATCAAACATCCTGATCGGAGCGGTGCGCGGGATCGAGATGTCGGGGCCGGATCGACGGAACCTACGAGCGATAAGCGGCGGAAGGTGATTGTGGGAGGAGAAAGGAGGGGTTCGGGAAACCCCTGTACCCCTACTTCGGCGTCTGGGCCGAACCAGCACCAATAGATCGCAACCACAGAATCACATTGTCTTGTCGAGTCCCGAGACCCGTGGCGGCATCCAGTGCTGTGCCTTCCGCGTAGTCTGGTTCCCAGTTGAGATCAGCGCCGGCGGTCAACAACCGCTCGGCAGCACGGCGTTGACCGCCGACGCAGGCGTGCCAAAAACCCTGTGAAATTTGCTCTGGATCGATCTCGGGCACCAGCAGCTCGTCCAATCGGTCCAGCATGCCGAGAGCACCGGCGTGCCAAACCTTCTCGACGTGGGCGCCTCGCTTCACAAGTAGCCGAGCGACGTGCCAGCAGGCGTAACCCACCGCATTGTCGAGGGGTGTTCCGATTGAACCGTCGGGCGTTTCAACGTCGGCGCCCCGGTCGATGAGTGCGGCGGCGACATCGACGTCGTCGCTGCTCGCCGCGTAGTGCAGCGGAGTCTCGAAGGGTGCGGGGGTGGTAGCGACATTGGGATCAGCACCGGCGTCGATCAGCAGGTGCACGATGTCCGGGCCGTTTGGGAAGTAACCAGGCCAATCGGTAACGAAATGGAGTGCAGTGCCCGTCCCGCCTCTGGCCTCGAATCTCGCCGTGGCCAGATCAGGGTTCTCCGCCAGGAGCCGTCTTGCCTTGTCAATGTCACCGCCCCGCACAGCGAGGAGCAACTCGACTGCTGTTGGGGCATCACCCGGGAGTGTGACCGTCGTGGTCCCGTCAGTCATGAACACAATGATCGCAGGCCAGGCGCCGATTTGGAACCGTCGCACGTCCGGTTCTTGCTGGCCCGACTCGTCTCGCCCTGTTCGGGCTCGGTGGTCAACCTGCGCCGAAAACGCTGACCCGTGCGATCATCCCGCCGATGAGTTTCGAAGTCTGGCCCCGTCATATCCGGCATGGACGCAACGAACCTCGCTGACCTCTACGACCTGCCCCTCGTGGACTGGGCCAGCATCCAGGCCCGCCTCGACACGGGAATTGCTCAAGCGCCAGACTCCGGTGGCCCGAACCGGCACACCTGCTGGTTGACGACGATCAACCGGGACGGCAGCCCCCACGTCACCGGTGTGGGGGCACTCTGGGTCGACGGTACCTTCTGGTTCGAGACCGGTGAGCGAACGCGCAAGGGAAAGAACCTCGCCCGCGACCCTCGTTGCGCACTGAGTGTCGCCACCCAGGAGTTCGATGTCGTTGTGGAAGGCAAGGCTTCCCAGATCACCGATCGGTCAACGCTTGAGGCCATGGCAGCCCGTTGGGCCGCCGAGGGGTGGCCCGCCCGCG
>JAUTXB010000304.1 GCA_030838245.1 Acidimicrobiaceae bacterium | reverse complement strand
AGAGGAAGCACAGCCCTCGACCGTGCCCGGCCACCTGGGCGCCTACTTGGTCGGCCAGGGCCAAGGCATCACCGCGGGCCCCGTCGGCTCCCAGGTACCACATCCAATCACCGGCCGTCGTGGGCGTGGGGTAGTGGAGGGCCAGCAATTCGGGGTTGGCCCCGAAGCCGCCGGTGGCCACGACGGTGGCTCCCGCCGTGAGCTCGTCGCCGTCGACCGAGACACCGACGACGGACCCGTCCTCGACCAGGAGCTGATCGACCCGGCGGCGGAGGGCGATCTCCACGCCCCGGTTGACGGCCTCACGCCGCAGCACCTCGACCACGCCGGCACCGAGCTCGACGGGCAGATGGTTCCTCGGCTGTCCCTCTTCGCCGCCATAACTGAGGGTGTCGTGGAAGGACACGCCCAGGTCGGCCAGCCATTCGATGGCCGGACCGGATTCGAAGGCCAGGCGCTGGGCCAGCCCGGGCTCGACGTTCCACTGGTTGACCTGCATGTACTCGCGGTAGAGGCTCTCTGGGCCGTCCTCGATGCCGAGGGCTCGCTGGAGCCGGGTGCCCGCGCCCATCAACATGCCCGACGCCAGGCGGGACGATCCGCCGACGACGTCCTCGGCTTCGGCCACCAGCACGCTGGCTCCCTGCTCGGCGGCGGTGAAGGCCGCGGCCAGTCCGGCGGCGCCGGAGCCAATGACGACGACATCGAAATCGGACATTCAGGTGTTCCTTGATCTCATCGGGTGCCCGGTCATAAGGCCGAACCCCACGATCCATTCCGGTATCGGGCGATAGTAAGACGACTCGATGCTCCACGGTCCGGCGGCCTCAAGAGCGCCGAACGTCGCCACCCAGGAGCGCACCTCGTGTCCGCCCCGTCCGCCTACTCTGGTCAGCCATTCGTCGGTCCACCCATCCACGTCGGACAGCCGGTTCTCGGCGATCAACGTCTCGAAAGCCCGGTCGAACTTAGGGGCCAGTGTCTGCAGGGGCCCCTCACCCCGGGCGAACTGTTGGGCGGCGGCCAGCGTGCTGGCCTCGCGGGTGCGGCGCCCTTCGGGCGTGACCCCGTGGAGCAGACGGTCGACCACGGCGGCGTCGGCGCCGCCCATGCTGGGCAGGGGAGGGTCGTGGGAGAGGCCACCGGAACCGAGCAACAGCACGCGCTGTCCGGTTACCTCGGCCCAGTTGCCCACGGCGCGACCGAGGGCCCGGGCGCGGCGAACCGGGCTCCGAGGTACGGCGTTGGCATTGATGAAGATCGGGACCACCGGGACAGCGTTGAGTGAGCCGAAGAAGAACGCCAGTGGCTGGGCGAACCCATGGTCGACGGACATCTCCTCCGACAGGGCGACATCGAGGTCCTGTGCGACGACGGCCTCAGCACATTGGCGGGCCGCGGTTGCGGGCACCGATAGGTCCCCCATGGCCGTTCCGTAGTCCCCAATGGCCGTGGCCCGGGTCCCGATGCAGAACTGGGGCATCATGTCGTAGAGGAACCCGTTGAGGTGGTCGACGCCGAAGAGCACGACCAGCTCGGGGTCGTAGGCGGCGATGAACCTCCGAGCAGCGTCCAGAGCGGCCTCGACTTCGGCCACCACCTCCGCTTCGGGGTCGTGCAGGCCGTACAAGGGGGAGTGCGACGTACAACAGGCCGCCAGTGTCATACCCCAGGCCCATCCGCTCCGGCGCCCAGCAGGTCGACCAGCCGTCCGGTGACATCGTTCAGATCGATGGGACGCCCGGCGGCGGCCACGAACCGATCGGGGCGGAGGATCGCTACCGATGACTGTTGTTGGTCGAACCACGCCTTGAGGTCCCCGCTGGGGTCGGCGATGACCACCGTCCGGTCGTCGTCGGGCTTTCCCCAGTGGAGCTGGGTCTGCGGCCGGACGATGACGAAGCGGGCCCCGAGGCGCTCCCACGCCTCCAGTGATACCGCGCTCAAGTGGGCTCGGGGGTCGTCCCCCCAGGCGACAACGGCGAACCATTGGCCGAGGACATCGTCGAGCAGTTTGGTGCCGTCCTCGCGGGTCATCACCGTCGGCTGAATGAACAGCGTTCCTACCGCAGACGTCTTCTTACTGCTGGCATCGACCACGATGCCCGCCGTGTACTTGGGCATCGGCTTGTACCGCATCTCCACCACATAACGCTTCAACGGCGGCACGAAGTCCCAGCTCCGGGTGATGGCGTCGCGAAAGGCGGCGCGGTATCGACTGGTCTGGCGGACGAGGAGCCCGGCCGCCTCCGACAGCTTCACCATGGCGGCGGCGTGTCCCCGGCGCTCCGAGTCGTAGGTGTCCAAGATGCGCCGGTCGGCACTCCCCTTCATCACACTGGCCAGCTTCCAGCCCAGGTTGGCGGCATCGCGGATGCCGCTGTTGTAGCCCTGGCCCTGCCACACCGGCATCAGGTGGGCGGCGTCCCCCCCGATCATGATGCGACCGCGAATGAAAGAACCGGCCACGCGGGCGTGGTGGGTATAGACGCGGTGGCGGACGTAGTCGATGGGTCCGATGTCCGGAACGACGCTCCTGATGATGCGGTCGACCTGGGACTGTTCGCCCATGGTCGTCTCGTCCTCGCCGGCCAGCATCATGAACTCGAAGCGTCGCATGCCATGGGGAAGGGCGATGGACACGTACGGTCGCCGCCAGTCCCCATGGACGTTGGCCCCGGGGATGCCGATGGGGTCGTCGCGGATATCGACCACCAGCCAGCGGGTGGAGTTCGTCGTCCCGTCCCAGGTCACTCCCATGTGGCGCCGCACGAAGCTGCGACCCCCATCGCAGCCCACGACGTAGGCGGTATCGACTTGCCGGTCGGTGCCGTCGCCGACCGAGACGTGGACGCCGGTGGCGTTCTCGTCCAAAGCGTTGACGGGACTGTTCCACTGCACCTCGACGTGGTCGAACCGGTCGAGCCCCTCCAACAGGACTTGATCTACCAGCGGCTGGATGAAGGCGTTGCGCCGGGGCCACCCGAACTGACGGGTCCGGGGCTCGATGGAGGCGACGCACCGACCGCGGGCGTCCATGAACCGGAGCCATTGGTCGGGGGTGGTGTGGGGCAGCACGTTGTCGACGACACCGATGGCCTGGAAGGTGCGGAGCGTCTCGTCATCCATGCCGACGCCGCGGGGATAGTCGATGAGGCTGGCCCGCTCCTCGAGGATGATGGTCCGTAGCCCGTATAGGCCGAGGAGATTGGCCAGGGTGAGCCCGACCGGTCCGGCGCCGACGATCACTACGTCAGCGTCATTCGCCATGATGGAACTCTCCCCCGGGGTGTGACCGCCCATGCAATCGGCGGTGATCGGTCAAGCGCAACGTGCGGAATACCGCTCGGGCATACTGCTGCCTCCGTTCTCGACGCGGTGGCCTCAGCCGTCGTCGTCGTTGACGGCAGCAGCGGCTCGAGCGGAAGCCGTGTGCCTACGGTACGGAGATACTCAGTACACTGTCAAGTTGGATCCACCGTCTCGCGGCTGCTGCTCCGATAGGCTCCCGTGCCGTGAACAAGGCGCATCGATCAGGTCGAAACAGCATCCCATACCGTGGAGAAATCGGACGCACTCGACACGTCCACCATGGTCCCGGTTCATGCCTCCGTGCAGGTTGGTCGTGGTAGCGCTCCGCAAGGGAGACGACCAGAAGCCCCCTCGGCCGCAGCCCACCTACGCCACGCCCGGGCATCTGGTGCGCCGGGCCAGCCAGATTCACAAGCGGATCTTCGACGAGGAGTTCAAGGGCCTGGTCACCGGCCGCCAGTTCGCCTTGCTGGTGGCACTGGGCGGACATTCGGCCATCGACCAGACCACCTTGGCCAACATCGTGGCTGTGGATCGGACCACGGCCGGGGGGATGGTGGGCCGGCTGGTCAGCCGAGGATTGGTGGACGTGGTCGACGATCCCAGTGACGCCCGTCGGAAGCTGCTCAAGCTCACCCCCGCTGGGCGTCGGCTGCTCAAGAAGATGACGCCCCGGATCGACGATGTCACCAACCGACTGCTGGCTCCCTTGTCGGAGTCGGAGCGGGCCACCTTCATCAGGCTGCTGATCAAGGTGGCGACAGTGGACGACCCCACGTTCCCCTCCTATCAGGAGAGCATTCGGGACGCACTGTCGGGCCACCAGACCGAGACGTCCTAGTCGTCATCGATCGGCCGCGCCGGTGGCGCTGGCCGGTCGGTCGTCCCGGCCGTTACTTTTCCTCCAGGTCCGCAGTGTGCTGATTGACAGTGTACTGAGTAATGCGTAAGGTCACCTTGTCGACCATGCGTGGTGCCGACGGCAATGGCTCGGGAGTGAGCGCCGGGGGACGGGTAAATGGGGATTCGAATGCGTGACCAACGAGAGAGCCGCCCCCGCTATTGCTGCACCCGTCGGCGATCGGCACGGTCGGCTGTCGGAGCTGGGACGGCGTCGTGAACACCTCCGATCGGATGGAGGCCGCCCGGGCCCTGGCCCAGGCCAGCCGGGACCTCGTCGCCATTGAGCCGTTATCGGCGACCTATGCCGACATGACGGTGGAGGACGCCTACGAGATCCAAGTGTCCAACATGAGCCAATTGCTCGATAGCGGGCGCCTGGTGCGAGGACACAAGGTGGGACTCACAGCGCGGGCGATGCAAGAGATGCTCGGGGTCGACGAGCCCGACTTCGGTCACTTGCTCGACGACATGTTCATCTATGAGAACTCAGAGGTCTCCCTCGACCGGTTCATCCAACCGAGGGTCGAGCCCGAGGTGGCCTTCGTGCTGGACAGGCCGTTGGCCGGGCCGGGGGTGACCGTAGCCGACGTCATCCGGGCCACGGCATTTGTATTGCCCGCCATCGAGATCGTCGACAGCCGCATCGCCGACTGGAGGATCGCGCTGGTCGACACGGTGGCCGACAACGCGTCATCGGGCGCCGTCGTGCTGGGCGGGTCCCCCCGGCTGCTGACCGACATCGATGTACGGCAACTCGGGGTCACGGTGGCCATCAACGGCGAGATCCGCGAGACGGGTCGCTCGTCCGCCGTCTTGGGCAACCCGGCGGTGGCGGTGGCGTGGCTGGCCAACCGGTTGGCGCCGTTCGGCACCGGCCTGGCCGAGGGCGAGGTCATCATGCCCGGAGCATGTACCCGGATGATCCCGGTCGACCCGGGGTGCGAGGTCCGGGTCAGCTTCGACGTGCTCGGCGACGTGGCCGTCCAGTTCGAGAAGTCCGCCGCCGATGGCTAAGACTTCCGCCGCCATCGTGGGCTCCGGCAATATCGGGACCGACCTCATGTTCAAGCTGCTTCGTTCCGATCGGTTGGAGCTGCGCTACGTGGTCGGGGTCGATCCGGAGTCCGAAGGGTTGAAGCTGGCCCGAAGCAAGGGCCTGGAGACCTCGCACCTGGGCGTGGACTGGCTGTTGGAGCAGGAAGAGCCACCCGACGTGGTCTTCGAGGCCACGTCGGCCTACGTCCATGTCCGAAATGCTCCTCGCTACCAGCAGGCCGGGATCCACGCCGTCGATCTCAC
>JAUTXB010000254.1 GCA_030838245.1 Acidimicrobiaceae bacterium | reverse complement strand
GTCCCGCTCGAAACGGCTGGCCGGGGCCGTGCAACGTCAGATCCCGCCGGAGCTGGCGCGACGGCTTCCGCCCGAGGTGATCGGCACCCTCCCTGTGGGCAAGCAGGGGGGACCGCCGACGAGTCCCACGGGTGGGCGCGGGTCCTAGTCCGGTCGCCTGGTCCGCCGCCCGGCGCCTCACGACCGCTCGAGCCGGGTCGGAGCACGTTCATCGGCCATCGCCCCAGTCGGTCAGGTTCGTGCCCGGTGGAGCATGCCCACCAGTTCTCGGCGCACACCTTCGGCGGTGGTCTGTTCGGTGCGGAAACCGATGCGCAAAGCCTCGCGCCGGTCCTTTTCCAGGTCGGCGACGACTTCGAAGCCGTATCGGTCGACGGCGGTCATCGAAGCAGCGACGACGTCGCTGCGGCCGGCATCGTGATGGCAGAGAGTGACGAGGGCGTCGGCATGGTCGGTATTCATGTGGCTCACGATGCCGGTGGCGTCGGCCCACAGCGGGTCGGGTTGGGCGGCGGCATAGGACTGGGCGTCCACCCAGCTCATTCGCCCGAACCCACCCACGTAGCGGACCTCGGTCACCGCCAGGCGGACGCACCGGAAGTCGCCGTAGTCCACATAGAAGGCGGCTGGGTTGGCGGTCAGGTAGGCGGCACGGGCGGCGGCCCGCTCCTCTGGGTCGTCCACCGCTCCCGCCGTGCCGAGCAGGGTGACCCTTCCGGAGGCCAGCGGGTCCGCTCCTTCCGGCGTGTCCTCGACGACCAGCAGGCTGGCTCGAGGATCGGCGTCGAGGTTGTGAGTGTGCTCGGCCATGGTGCTCACGAAGAAGCACGGCTGTCCGTCGCCGTCCAGTCCGTAGGTCACCACCGACCCGAACGGGGTTCCCGCCGGCTTGAGGGCGATGGTGGACAGCGCGCCGCGCGACTGGGCGGCGACCAGGGTCCGAGCTCGCTCGGCGTGGCTCGGCTCGGGAGGTGCATCCCTCGGGTCGGAGCTCGGCTCGTCGCTGCCGACCGAATCGGGGATGATGTGTCCGCTGCCCATGGCCTCCGTCCTAGCAGACCCCAGGGCTGCCACTGCTCTGAGGTCTGCTGATGAACAACGACTCGACCCCCTTGCCAATGTATTACGTAATGTGATACGTTTCCCTCATGGCGCATGCGGTTTCGGTTCGGCTGGACGACGAGGTGCAGCGGGCTCTGAACACGCTCGAAGCGTCCGGTATGAGCCGATCTGAGGCGATCAGGAAGTCGATTCTCGACGCAGCCGCAGCGTTGCGACGCAAGGAAGTCCTTCGAGCGGAAGTGGCAGCGCTCGAAGCAGACAAGGATGACCTTCAGGAAATGCGGGAGGTTGCCTCATTGATGGAGAGTCTGCGTGCTCCGAGGTGACGTGTATGAGTTGCGAGTGCCGAAAGGTGTGGGCAATGAGCAGCGAGGTCACCGATTCGGGGTCATTGTCCAAGCCGATGCGTTATTGCCTCGCTCGGTTGTCTTGGTGGCGCCCACATCGACAAGCGCACGCCCGGCGTCTTTTCGACCGGAGCTCGTCGTGGAAGGTGAGAACACTCGGGTTCTTGTCGAACTTGTCGGAGCGGTGGACGTGAACCGTTTGGGCGATCCCGTCGGACACGCCAGTGCCGAGGAGATGTGGGGGATTGACGAAAGCCTGATGACTGTCCTTGGTCTCGATTGACTCGAGTCACCGTGCGGCTGGAACGTGGGCGACTCGGAGGTCAGCCCCGTTCGTCGCCCCTCGAGGCGACCCGGGTCGAGGCCATCGCGTCGCGCACCGATTGAGCCAGACCGGGACCATCGAGACCGAAGCGGGCCAGGATGTGGTCGGGCTTGTCCTGGGCGATGAACGTGCGGGGAATCCCGAGAACGGTCACCGGCGGGACTACCCCCTCGGGATGGGCGCTGGCCATGGCATCGGCCAGGAACATGCCGGCACCCCCGTGGCGCATGCCGTCCTCGGCCGTCACCACCAGATCGTGGCGCGCCGCGTCGGCCAACATGTCCGGATCAGGCGGGGAGACCACCCGGACGTCCCAGACGGTGGCCTCCACCCCTTCGGCCCGGAGGGTGGCCGCCGCCTCTTCGGCCGGCCCCACCATCTTGCCGACGGCCAGGATGCACACCGAGCCGTCTCCGGCCTGGAGCCGGCGCCCGGTCAGGCCGCATCCCACGTCCCCGGTCGCCACCTGGCGGGCCCGGGTCTTGGGGAACCGGATGACCGACGGCCCTTCCAGGGTGAGCGCCTCCTCCAGCATGACCTCGACCTCGTCCACCGAGGAGGGGGTGAACACGGTCATGCCCGGGATCGACAAGGTGAGAGCCAGGTCGAGGACTCCGTGGTGGCTGGGCCCGTCGTCGCCGGTGATACCGGCCCGGTCGAGCACGAACACCACGGGCAGGCCATGGAGGCCGACATCCAGGTTGGCCTGGTCGAAGGCCCGGCTGAAGAACGTGGAGTAGACGGCGACCACCGGTCGGAGGCCGCCGATGGCCATGCCCGCCGCCGCCGTCACCGCGTGTTGCTCGGCGATGCCCACGTCGACGAATCGATCGGGGAACCGGGCCTGGAAGGGAAGGAGACCGGTCGGCCCGGGCATGGCCGCGGTGATGGCCACGATCCGAGGGTCGGTCTCCGCCGCCCGGAGCAGGGACCGGGTGAAGGCGTCGGTGTAGGTGGCCGGTGGGAGGTCACCGGCCTCGATGGGTACGACCTGGGTGTCCGACCGCCCGGTGCCGTTTGAGCTGGTGCCGTTCGAGCTGGTGCTGTTCGACCTGGTGCCATTGTGGGCGGCATCGACGGAGACGGTGTCGGGTGCCGCCACGGCCACCTGCACCTTCACGTCGTGGAGCCGCTGGACGTCGTCCTCTTCGGCCGGCGCGTAGCCCCGGCCCTTTTGGGTGACCACATGGACGAGGATGGGCCCGTCCCACTCGGCCGCGTGGGCCAGCGCCTGTTCCACCTCGGTGACGTTGTGCCCGTCGATGGGACCGGCATAGCGGATGCCGAGCGTCTCGAAGAAGGTGTGCGGGGTGACCACCTCGCGCAATGCCGAGGTCAGGCCGTGGACGCCGGAATAGGCGATGTCGCCGACGGCAGGGATCTCCTTGATCAGGTGGCGCAGGCGCTGGCGGGCGTGCACGTAGGTGGGGTTGAGCCGAAGATGGGTGAGGCCGACCGACAGGCGGGACACGGTGGGTGCGTAGGACCGCCCGTTGTCGTTCAGGACGATGAGGACCCGCCGGCCCGAGTGCCCCAGGTTGTTCAGCGCCTCATAGGCCATGCCACCGGTGAGGGCGCCGTCGCCGACCACGGCCACCACCCGCCGATCCGACCCCTGGAGCTCAAAGGCGTTGGCCAGACCATGGGCATAGCTCAGGATGGTCGAGGCGTGGCTGTTCTCCACCCAGTCGTGTTCGGACTCGCTGCGGTTCGGGTAGCCCGAGAGGCCGCCGGCCTGGCGCAGCTCGGTGAAGGCGTCGCGCCGACCGGTCACCAGCTTGTGCACGTAGGCCTGGTGCCCGGTGTCCCACAACAGGGCGTCGCGGGGGGAGTCGAACGTGCGGTGCAGGGCCAGGGTGAGCTCCACCACGCCGAGGTTGGAGCCCAGGTGGCCGCCGGTGGCCGTCACCGCGTCGACGATGAAGGACCTGATCTCTTCGGACAGGAGGTCGAGTTCCTCGGGATTGAGGGACCGAAGGTCGGCGGGGCTGTCGATGTGTTCCAGGATCATGAGGGCTCTGTCTGTCACGCTATCGGACTCGGGTCGCCGTGCCGTGGTCATTTCAGGCGGCGCTTCCATGGGAACGGTTCGGCCCGGCCGACCTGACGGCCGGCCGTGGGCACCGGCGCAAACGTTAACGGGCGTGAGTGAGAAAGGTGCTGCGGTCAACGGTGACCCGGGACACTTTGCCCGCCCCCACCAGCCCGGATCCGTCGGTGACGGCCACGGTGAAGGTCAGCCGTCGGCCCTCGATGCGGTCGAGCGTGGCCTCGGCGGTCACCTTGCCGCCGATGCCCACCGGTACCAGATGATCGAATTGCACCCGCTTGGCCACGCTGGTCGTGCCGTCGGGAAGGTGGCCGTCGAGGGCCCGGCACGTGGCCTCCTCGCACAGGGCCACCAGTCGGGGAGTGGACAGTACGGGTACGTCGCCCGACCGCAGGGCGAGGGCGGTATCGGCCTCGGTCACGGTGAGGTCGACACGGGCGGTCAGACCGGTATGAAGTGCCACCCCGGTACGATACGGGAGACAGCGGGCGTCGGCCACTAGCGGTGTCCGCACAACGTCTTTGCCGAAACCCGGCCAGTAGGAGGCAGTGGTGATCGAAACTCCCGTATTGGAACGCGTGCTCGGCCGGGCGCTGCGCCATGGCGGCGACTTTGCCGAGGTGTTCGCTGAGGACCGGGTCACCTCGTCGGCCGTGCTCGACGACGGCCGAGTCGAGGAGCTGTCCTCGGGGCGGGACCGCGGTGCGGGGATCCGGGTGGTGGCTGGGGAGACCACCGGGTTCGCCCATACCGCCGACCTGTCCGAGGCCGGTCTGATCAAAGCGGCCGAGGCGGCCTCGGCCGTGGCCCAGGGCGGCGGTGGCGGGACGAAGTCGGTCGCCGTCGGGAGCCTTGGCAGTGACGGGGCTCGTCGTAACGCCCGATCGGGGAGCGGACCGGCGTCCAAGGCCGATTCGTTGGCCCTCTTGCGGCGAGCCGACGAGGCGGGACGGGCCGCCGGTGGCGCCATCTCCCAGGTGCAGGCCGGCTACGGCGGGTCCAAGCGAGAGGTGCTGATCGCCAACTCCGAGGGCTTGCTGGCCCGGGACGAGCAGGCCCGCACCCGCTTCTCCGTGTCCTGCGTGGCTGAAGGGGACACCGGGCTCCAGACCGGGTTCGAGTCGGCAGCCCGCACGGTGGGGTTCGAGCTGTTCGACGAGGTGTCGGTGGAGGAGCTGGCCCAGCTGGCCGCCCGGCGGGCCATGTCCAAGCTGTCGGCCCGCCCCGCCCCCTCGGGTGAGGTTCCCCTGGTGCTGGCCGGAGGGAGCGGCGGCATCCTCTTCCACGAGGCTTGTGGCCACGGCCTGGAAGCGGACCACATCGTGAAGGACGCCTCGGTGTACGTAGGCCAGGTGGGCCAGCAGGTGGCCAGCCCCCTTGTCACCCTGGTGGACGACGGAACGGTGGGGAGCGAATGGGGGACCTTCGCCTTCGACGACGAGGGCCGACCGGCCCAGCGGAACGTGCTGATCGAGAACGGAGTCCTGACCGAGTACCTGTGGGACTACCTGCGGGCGCGGAAGGAAGGACGGCGGTCCTCGGGCAACGGTCGGCGCCAGAGCTACCAGCACCTGCCCATGGTCCGGATGACCAACACCTTTCTGCTGCCGGGCGAGGAGGACGCCGATGAGATCGTGGCCCAGACCCCCCACGGTGTCTACGTGGCCAAGCTGGGCGGCGGCCAGGTCAACACCACCACCGGCGACTTCGTGTTCGGGACCACTGAGGCCTACCTCATCGAGAACGGGCGGATCACCGAGCCCCTGCGGGACGCCAACCTCATCGGGAACGGGCCCGAGGTCCTGCGGCGGATCGACGCGGTGGCCACCGACTTCGCCATGACCCCCGGCACCTGCGGGAAGGACGGCCAGAGCGTCCCGGTCGGCTGTGGCCAAGCCACCCTCCGGCTGACCGGAGTGACCATCGGAGGCACGGCAGAGTGAGCACTGCCGTCGATTCCAAAGTGTCCGGCACCGCGCCAGACCCGGGCTCGGACCAGCTGTTGGCCATCGCCGACCGGGTGGCGGGATGGGCCGGCACCGGTGAAGACGTCGAGGTCTACGTCGCCCGCGGGCACGAGACG
>JAUTXB010000240.1 GCA_030838245.1 Acidimicrobiaceae bacterium | reverse complement strand
GCCCACACCCCGGACACAGAGGGTCTCTGACCTGTTGTTCGATGGCGATCTCCCCGGCCGGGCCCCGCCGGGCATAGGCGAGGACTCGGACATCTTTGAGCCCGACGAGATGGGAGACGATCTCGTTAGGATCGACGTACACAGAGGCGTGGAGGATCTTCTTTTTCACACATTGAGACTGAAGCGCCTCTGTGCTTACGCGGTGGATACCCGCTGATCCTCAGGGCCCCCTTCTCCCGGAGTCGTTAGACCCCGCAGAAACCGGAAGAGCCACGTGTGTGGTCGACAGAAGAGCCACAAATTGCCCTTGAGCTGGTGGGCCGTGCGAGTCTCGATCTCGCCACCTTGGGATTAAAAGTCCCCTGCTCTACCGGATGAGCTAACGGCCCGAGAGACAAACTACTGGCTTAAAGGGGCGGTACTAACGGGCAAATGGCCATCCCGGTTCCGGCCGCCGAGGCCCCTGATGTCGCTGGCCCGTAGGTCAGTCACGAAAAGAAAACCGGGCCGTAACCAGCCGTTTCGACTATCGCCCGCCAGTTCTAGGCCGGGATGGGGTTCTCCCTACAACCCAAAGGAGGCGATCGATGGTCAGGAGCGACAGCGGCGAGACGCCGGAGTCTCACTCGGCGGGCCGGAAGAGGGCAGAGCGTGAGACGGCAGACCGCGAGAGGGCAGAGCCTGGCGGTGACGGTTCGGGGCGTGTGCGGGGAGCACCCGAACCGTCCGATATGGAGCAGGTTGAACCGGAGCAGGACCGGCCGCGGTCGCGATTCTCGCGACGATCGTTCCTTGTCGGTGGAGTTGCCGCTGGTGTCACCGCCGGCGTAGCGGGACTCGGCGGCATTCGGGGCCGCCCGGCGGCCGCCTCCGTTGACGCCGCACTTTCTGTTTCGCCATCGGGCACAGGCAGTCTCGCCGATATCGAGCACGTCGTCGTCCTCATGCAGGAGAACCGGTCGTTTGACCACTACTTCGGCACGCTCTCTGGGGTACGGGGCTTCTCGGACCGGTCCGTCCCCGTCCAGACCGTCGGAGGCTCGCGCTATCCGGTGTTCGACCAGTTCGGGTTCCAACCGGGAGTCGGCGTCGACCCCACGGGCTACCTGCAGCCCTTCCACCTGTTGAGCGACCCTCCGACCGAGAACGGCCAGACCACCAACGACATCACCCACTCGTGGGCGCCTCAGCACCAGAGCTGGGACAACGGCGCCATGGACAACTTCGTCCGCGCCCACTTGGCCGGGGACGGCACTCAGAACGGCCCTGTCACCATGGGCTACTTCACCCGGGAGGACATCGGCTTCTACTACGCGCTGGCCGACGCCTTTACCGTGTGCGACGCCTACCACTGCTCGGTCCTGGGCCCAACCGATCCCAACCGGTTGATGGCCATGTCGGCGACGATCGACCCGGAGGGCACCGCCGGCGGACCGGTGCTCGTGACGTTCACCGACCGGTTGGCCGAGTGGGGAGCCCTCAACTGGGAGACGATGCCCGAGCGATTGTTGGCCGCCGGAGTGAGCTGGAAGGTCTACAACGACCCTCTGGGCTTGCTGACCCTCAGCCCGTTGCCGTACTTCAAGGCCTACAACGACCCGTCGTCGCCTACCGGCGCCGAACTGTACTCCCGGGCATTCGCACCCTCGTACCCGGCTTCCTTCCAGACGGACGTCGCCACCGGGACGCTTCCTGCCGTGTCGTGGATCATGCCGCCACTGGCCGAGTGCGAGCACCCTGCTGCACCACCGGAGTACGGCGAGTACTTGGTGCAACAAGTGTTGGACACCTTGGTTTCCAACCCCGAGGTCTGGGCTCGCACCGTGCTCATCGTGACCTACGACGAGAACGGCGGCTTCTTCGACCACGTTCCCCCGCCGACCTCGCCCGCCGGCACCAAGGGCGAGTGGCTGACGGCGAACCCGTTGCCGGCCGCGGCCGGAGGAATCCTCGGCCCCGTCGGCCTCGGCTTCCGAGTGCCCTGCCTCGTCGTGTCCCCGTTCAGTGCAGGGGGCTACCGCTGCAGCGACACCCTCGACCACACATCCCTGCTCCGCTTCCTCGAGACCCGGTTCGGGGTGGAGGTGCCCAATCTCAGCCCGTGGCGTCGACAGGTCACCGGCGACCTCACCACTGCGCTCTCCCTGCATAGGCCACCGACCACGGCGGTCCCCCCGTTGCCGGCCACGTCACTGGGCCAGACCGACGTTGCCGAGCAGGCGGTGCTCAACGCCCTGGCCGGGACCCTCGATGTCGGCACGCCGTATCCCCTGCCCACCGTTAACAACATGCCGACGCAGGAGACCCTCCCTAACCGGCCGCCCGTGCCCCGCTGAGGGCATGGCGGAGCTCCGCCGCGATCTCTCTGACGATCTGGCCGGCAGGTTGGTCCCTGGACGACCGGAAGCCCTGACCGGCCCACAGGTTGAGGGCCTCGGGATCGCCGGCGGTCGCCGCGGCCCGACGCAGAGCCTTGGTGGCGTTGTTGATCTCCGGGTAGGCCACAGGGGCGTCGGGGTGGTCGGTCATGAACCGATTGACCAGCCCGCGGGCTCGGCGGCCACTGAAGGCACGCGTGATGTCGGTGGTGGTGAACCGGGGGTCGGCCAACGCCGCCTTGTGGGTGGGGCTGGCCCCGCTCTCCGGACAGCGCAGAAAGGCCGTGCCCAACGCGGCGGCCACCGCCCCGGCGGCGAGGACGGCAGCGACGTCTCGACCCTCCATGATCCCGCCGGCGGCGAACAACGGGAGGTCGACCTCCGATCGCACGGCACCGATGAGGGCCAGCAGCCCGATGTCGGATTCTGTGCCCACTGGGTCGCCGAACGACCCCCGATGCCCACCGGCTTCGACCCCTTGCAACGCGAGTCCGTCGGCTCCCGCAGACGCAGCGATCTCCGCCTCTCCTGGTGTGGTGACCGTCACCACGACCAGCGATCCAGCCTGTTGCAACGCCGCCATCTCGTGATGGGCCGGGCATCCGAACGTGAAACTGACGATGGGCACGGGATCGGTGCGAAGCGCGTCGAGCTTCGCGGCCCAATCGTCGTCCTCCCAGATGGCCTCTCCGATGTCGACACCCAGCCGTGAGGCTTCGGGCGCCAGTGTGGCCAGGTAGTCAGCCACTGCAGCCGGGTCGGCGACCGATCGACGGGGCACGAAGACGTTCACTCCGAACGGCTTGGACGTGGCTCGCCTGGTGTCGGCGATCTCCGATCGCATCTCGTGGGCCGTCTTGTAGCCCGCAGCGAGGAAACCCAACCCCCCGGCCTCGCAGACCGCCGCGGTCAGCTCGGGTCGACTTCCGCCCCCGGCCATGGGGGCTTGGATGATCGGGACCGACATCAAGCCGGCGAACGGGTTCAGGGCCGTACCTCACCGGAGGATCGCCTCACACTGCGGCGCGGTGCGGTCGTGCTCATCGCTGGGCCGGCGGGATGACGATGGCCGACGGTTGTCCGCCGACGTTCACCGTTTTGCCTCGCCGGCCGGTGACCACGTCGATGGGAACGACGGTTCCGTTGTCGGCCGCTACCCAGGCGATGGACCCGACGGTCATGGCCACGGCGGTCGCGCCCGCTCCGACGGCCAGGGACGGCTTGGCCTGCAGGGTGGCCAGGTCGATCGGGGTCAGCGTGTTACCGGCGCTCACGTAGGCGGTCTGCGTCCGAGTCCGTATGGCGATACCGGTGGCGTTCCCGCCCACGGCGATGGATGGGGACGCGGTCATCGAGGCCAGGACGATGGGTGTGACCGAACTGGTCTGGAAGTCGGCGACGAGTGCCGTCTGGCTGTTGGGTGTGACGGCCACGGCGACGGGCTGGATGCCGGCCGGGATCGGAGCGCCGGCACGCAGCGTTGGCAACGAGATCGGCGTCACTGTGTCGTCCCCGAAGTTGGTGACCAGCGCCACCGAGCCGTTTGGCGCGACGGCAATGGCTGTCGGCTGGGTTCCGACGGCGATCGGTGGCCCCGACCGGAGCGAGGGCAAGGAGATCGGGGTCACCGTGTTGTCCCCGAGGTTGGCCACCAGGGCGAGCTTGCCGTTGGGCGTCACGGCGATGGCGTCCGGTTCCAGGCCGACCGCCGTCGAGCCGACCACCGCCCGACTGGCGGTGTCGAGCACCGTGACCTTGTCCTGCCCCTCGTCGGTGACCAAGAGCCGCGTGCCGTCGGGGGAGGCGGCCAGAGCCGACGGCAGCGTTCCCGTAGTCACTGGAGCCAACGCGGTGCCGGTGGCCGTGTTGACGACGGCGACCGTGGCCCCAGGATCGGCCTTGCTGGCCAGGTTGGCCACATAGGCGATGGATCCGGACCGCTCGGCCCCCGATGCGCTCGACGTGCAGCCAGCCGTGACACCTGCGATCACCAGGACCAGGAAGGCGATGGCCCATGATCGGAGCGAGGGGTGAGTCCGGGTACCAGGCACCGGGAGATCGTAGGCGCGGCGACGGGAGCCGGGGCAGGCGGGACGATCTACCCGCGGGCGCACGAGGCGCCGAGTTCACGGTCGACCTCTTGCCAACCGGGCAGCTCGGTCTGCGGGAAGAAGTCGCCGGTTCCTGTGTCCTGGTTGTAGGGGACGGGGGCCGGCTTGCCGGCAGCCAGGTCGGCCACCGCGGCCAACAACGCGTCGATCTCGCCCGCGGAGGTTCCCAACCCGCCGCTGGCCCGCACGGCTCCGGGCATAGTCCGGTGGTCACCGTGGAGCACCTGGTCCCGATAGGCATGGACGGCGTCGCCTCCCAATCCCAGCAGTCGGATGAGATAGGGGTGTGCACAGAAGCAGCCGTGACGGACGGCGATGCCCCACTCGGCGCTGAGCCGGGCGGCCACTAGGGCGTGGTGCATGCCATCGACGGTGAACGCGGCCACGGCCAATGTCGGCTCGCCGCTCTCGGGGGGAGGACCGAGAAGGTTCACCCCTCCGATGGCCCGAAGACCGTGCCGGAGCCGGAGGCCAAGTGCCGTCTCGTGCTCGATGATCTTGTCCCAACCGATGGCCCCGAGCTCGTCGATGGCTGCGTGCAGGGCCACCGCTCCAACCACGTTCGGCGAACCGGCCTCTTCCCGGTCGGGGGGTGCTGTCCACACCACCTCGTCCAGATCGACCAAGTCCACGGCGCCGCCGCCGGCCAGAAAGGGATCGCCGTCGGCAAACGTCGAGCGCCGGCCGACCAGGGCACCCGAGCCGAAGGGTGCGTAGAGCTTGTGGCCGCTGAAGGCGAGGTAGTCGGCGTTCGCTGGCAACGGGCGATGGGGCGCCAGCTGGGCGGCGTCGATGGCCACGGGAATCCCGCGCTGATGGGCGGCGTCGATGATGGCATCGATGGGTGGGAGCCACCCGGTGACGTTCGAGGCCGCGGTGATGGCGAGGAGTGCGGGGCGTCGCCCACTGTCGAGGGCGGTGGTGACGTCATCGAGGGTGAAGGTGCCGTCGGTCCCACACTCGACATAGCGGCGCTCGGCCACCCGACCCCACGGCAACAGGTTGGCGTGGTGCTCGACCACCGTGGTCACCACCACGTCGTCGGGTGCGAGCCGCAGCCGGTAGGCCAGGTGGTTGATGGCCTCGGTGGTGTTCCGGCACAGCACGGCCACGTCGTCACCGTCGGGGTCCCGTCCAGCGAACCGGAGGACGGCGAGCCGGGCATCTTCGTAGGCGGCCGTGGCCCGTCGCGACCGGAAACCGGCACCTCGGTGGACGCTCGAATACCACGGGAGGAATTGCGACACACGGTCGACCGCCGCCGGAAGCGCCTGGGTCGATGCGGCCTGATCGAGCTCGACGGCTGGGTGGTCCGCACCGTCGAGACAGGGCACCAGCTCACCCGTGCCGACCAGTGTGGCCAGCGGGGTCAGCGCGTCGGCCGGGTACTCAGGAGTTCCGGCTGGTTGTGGATCCACGGGGCCACCCTACGGGCGAGGCGAACGACTCCGGTACGATCCGTGCCATGGAGACGGAGGCCGGAAACGAAACGGACGCCGAGGCCGGAACCGGGGAGACCGGCATCGGCCTGGCGTCCGACGAGATCGTGCTCGACGTCGCCCCCGAGGGGACTGCCGACGTGGACACCGTCGAGGCCCTCCTCGACCAGGTGGACCGGGCTCTCGCCCGGCTCGATGACGGCAGCTACGGGCGCTGTGAGACCTGTGGCACGATCATCGCCGACGCCCGGCTGGCCGAGATTCCCACGGCACACACGTGCGCGGGGTGCCCGGAGCCGGCCGTCGGCTGACCGACTTACTTCTTGGTCTCCCAAAAGATCGTGGCGATCTCGTCGATCTGGTCGAGCAGGCGCTGACCCACGGCGGCGTCGTTCCCCTTCTTGGCCTCACCGGCCGTCTTGGTGGCCTTCCAGAAGAGGTCGTGGAGCTGGGGGTACTTCTCCAGATGCTCAGGCTTGAAGTAGTCCGTCCACAGCACCCAGAGATGGTGCTTCACCAGGTCGGCCCGCTCCTCTTTGATGATCGTGGCCCGGGTGCGGAAGACATCGTCCTTGGAGTCGTTGAACTTGTCGATCGTGTTCTTCACCGACTCTGCCTCGATACGGGCCTGCGCCGGGTCGTACACGCCGCAGGGGAGGTCGCAGTGGGCATGGACCTCACTGGGTGGGCTCAACCGGTCGAGGGTGGCAAGCAGGCGATCAACAGTACGCATGAGCAGGGCTCCTTTGGTGCACAGTGGGGGACGATGCTGTTCCGGACCACCTTATCGAGCTTCTTCTGAGAATGGCCCAGCCCAATTCGTGTACCCCGCGGTGGGGCATGGGAACCATGCGACCGGTCGCCGTCGTCGCCGCCATCGCCAGTGCCATCGTGGCGTACCTGGGGATCCGGCTCATCACCCGGGTCGAGGTTGTCGGTGGGTCGATGGCGCCGGCCCTGGCACCGGGAGACCGCCTGTTGGTGGTCCGATGGCCCAGGCTGGTGGCGCCATGGCCACGACCGGGGGTGGTCGTTGCCCTCCGCGACCCCCGTGATCCCGCTCGAGTCCTGGTCAAGCGGGTGGGATCGGTCGACCGGCACCAAGGAACGATCGAGGTCCTCGGGGACGATTCCTCGGCCAGCACCGACAGTCGCACCTTCGGGCCCGTCCCCCGGTCCCTGGTTCTGGGCAACGCCGTCTATCGCTATGCGCCCTCCGGGCGGGTCGGCAGCGGTCCCTGGCCTCCGGGCTACGATCCACCTGAGGGCGATCCTCCGGGCTGGTATCGATCAGATCCCACCGATGGGTCGTCCGCCGGGAAGGGAATGGCATGAAGGATCCGCCACGCACGGAGGGTGCGCAGTTCGTCAAGGAGCTGCCCGAACGCTTCAACGAGCTGGGCTCATTCATCCGGGAACAGCGCAGCTCGGCGAGGCTGTCGCTCCGTCGGCTCTCCGAGCTGGCCGGAATCTCCAACCCGTACCTGAGCCAGATCGAGCGCGGTTTGCGTCGACCGTCGGCGGAGATCCTCCAGCAGATCGCCAAAGCATTGCGCATCTCGGCCGAGACCCTCTACGTGCAGGCTGGGATCCTGGAGAAGCCGGATGGCAACACCGATCTGGCCCGACACATCCTCGCCGACCACAACCTCACCGAGGAGCAAAAACAGGCGCTTATGCGCATCTACCTGTCTTTCCGTCACGAGAACGACGACGCCAAGGCGGCCAATGGCGCGGGCACAGACAGTGGTGACGGGGCCGGGTCGGAGGTCGTCACCGCCCCAGGTGCTGCTGGCGAGTAGTCGGTGCCCCCCGGGTAGGCTCGGCCACGCATGAGGCGCCTCGCCGTACTGTCCCTACACACCTCCCCCCTGGCCCAACCGGGTACTGGGGACGGCGGCGGCATGAACGTCTACGTGCGCGAGCTCTCGTCTGCGCTGGCCCGGGCCGGGGTGCGGTGCGACGTGTTCACCCGGGCGTGGTCGCCGGACCTACCCGACTGCGTCACCGTCGAGCCCGGCTTCCGGGTGCACCATGTGCCCGCCGGTGCACTGGCCCCGATGGCCAAAGAGGCCCTCCCGACCATCGTCGACGAGTTCACCGAGGGTGTCCTGAAGCGCATGGTCGGTGCCGACGGGGCCGATGTGGGCGAGGACCCGGCATTCGATGCCGTCCACGCCAACTACTGGCTGAGCGGGCTGTCCGGGCATGTGATCAAGCACGAGCTCAACGTGCCGTTGGTGTCCACCTTCCACACCCTGGACCGGGTGAAGGCCGAGGCCAGTCCGGAAGAGGTGGAGGCCGACGCGTCCGGGCGCCGAGCCGAAGCCGAGGCGTCCATCATCCAGTGCTCGGACACCGTGCTGGCCTCGTGCTCGGTCGAAGCCGAGCAGATCGTCGAGCTCTACGGCGCCGACCCCTCCCGCATCCGCATCGTGGCCCCCGGAGTCGACCATGCCTTCTTCGGTCCGGGCTTTCGCCCCCAGGCCCGCCGGGCCCTGGGCTTCGCTTCCGAGGGGCCGCTGTTGTTGTTCGTCGGTCGCATCCAGCCGCTAAAGGGGGCCGACGTCGCCGTGCGGACGCTCGCCGCCCTGAGCAGCGACCATCCCGGCGCCCGGCTCGTGGTGGTGGGTGGCCCGAGCGGTCCCCACGGCCAGGTGGAGGTGGACAGGCTCGGCGACCTGGTGGCCGAACTCGGCCTGGACGGGCGGGTTGCCTTCGTGCCGCCCCGGCCCCACGAGCTTCTCTCGACCTATTACCGGGCCGCCGACGTCTGCCTGGTCCCCAGCCGATCCGAGTCGTTCGGCCTGGTGGCCCTGGAGGCTGCGGCGTGTGGCACCCCGGTGGTGGCGTCGGACGTGGGTGGGCTCCAGACCTTGGTCGACCACGGTCG
>JAUTXB010000190.1 GCA_030838245.1 Acidimicrobiaceae bacterium | reverse complement strand
CAGCGTCCTTGCGCCACTGGCCGGCGGGGCCAGTGCGATGACGCCTGCAACCGACTGGCTCGACCGCCGGGTGATCGCCTACGCCCACCAAGGGGGCGCCTGGGAGGCGCCGTCGTCCACGCTGTACGCCATCGACAACGCCCTGGCCGCCGGGGCCACGGCCATCGAGCTGGATGTGCATGCCACCGCTGACGGCCATCTGGTCGTCTGCCACGATCCGGCCGTCGACCGGACCACCAACGGGACTGGTGAGATCGCAGCCATGACGCTGGCTGAGATCCGACAGCTCGACAATTCGTACTGGTGGGTGCCGGGCTCTGACGTGGACCACGATCAGTCGCCCGCCGCCTATCCCTTCCGAGGCCGAGCGCCCGACGACCCGGACTTCCGGATCGCCACGTTAGACGAGGTGCTCGAGCGGTTCCCCGGAGTGATCCTCAACCTGGACATCAAGCGGACCGCGCCCACGGTGGCACCGTACGAGGAGACACTGGCCGCCATGCTCCGTCGTTTCGGGCGCCGCAACGATGTCATCGTGGCGTCGTTCCTCGATACCGCCACCGATGCGTTCTCGACGTATGCCCCCGAGATTCCCACTTCAGCGGGCACGCTGGCCGTGAGCGCCTTTTACCAGGCAGTGGCGGCAGGGGAAACGCCTGCGCCGACTGGCCACGTAGCGCTGCAAGTGCCCCATCGGGTGGGCGAGCTCGACCTGGTCAACGAGGCGTTCCTCGAAGCAGCCCACCGGGCCGGGCTGGCCGTCCACGTGTGGACCATCGATGACGGGTCGGAGATGGGCGAGCTCGTCGAACTGGGAGTCGACGGGATCATCTCTGACCTACCGACGGAGCTCGACGCAGTGCTCCGCCGGCACGAGGTGAAGTGGATCCCTTCCGAAGCCGCCGTCTGAATCGACCGCCTGCATCAGCAACCGCCTGAAGAAGCAATCGCTTGCATCAAGAACCAGCAACCGCCTGAATCAATCAGGATCGGATCGTTCGAACCGGAAGGCTCGAGCGTACGGCGTTGGGCTCAGCCCCGGCCGCAGTTCGGCTTCTTGCCGTGGTTGGCCTTCTTCTTGGCGCGGATCTTGCGCTTGTTGGTTCGTTTCGACATAGCTCGGCAATGCTACTCGGTCGACTAGGTTGCCACCAGTGGAGCCTCCTCGCCACATGAACTGGCTGCTCCGAGGGGGGGACGTGCTGGCTGCGGCCGATGTCGTGCGGCCGCGGTCCCCGCTCGGCCAGGGCTTGCACGGCAAGGACGGCTACGAGGGCGCCATGGTGCTCGACCGGACACGGGCCGTGCACACCTTCGGCATGCGGTTCCCGGTCGACGTCGCCTACTGCGACCAGGACCTCGTCGTGGTACGGGTCCGTCGGATGCGCCCATGGCGGGTGGGTATGCCGTGCGCCAAGGCCCGAGTCGTAATCGAAGGGGAAGCGGGCTCATTCGAGCGATGGGGGCTGGCCGTGGGCGACACACTGGAGCTGCGGTGAGCGAAGAACACATCTCTGAGTCGAGCAGCAAGGGCGGCATCGTCCTGGTGGCCACCCCCATCGGCAACCTGGGCGACCTCTCGCCTCGGGCGGTGGCCACATTGGCGGCCGCCGACGTCATCTACTGCGAGGACACCCGGCACTCCCGCAAGCTGCTGACCCACGCCGGGATCACCGGGCCGACGCTCCGGTCCCTGCACGAGCACAACGAGGACGAGCGCATCGCCGGGGTTCTCAAGGAAGCGTCGGCCGGCCGGACGGTGGCCGTGATCAGCGATGCGGGCATGCCGGGAATCTCGGATCCCGGTAGCCGCCTCGTGGCGGCCGCGGCCACGGCCGGCGTGACCGTATCGGTGGTTCCCGGACCCTCGTCGGTGGTGGCGGCCCTGGTGGTCAGCGGGCTGGCCACCGATCGGTTCTGCTTCGAAGGCTTCCTGCCCCGGTCGGGCCGCGACCGGCGCAATCGCCTGGAGGAGCTGTCCAGAGAGGAGCGGACGACGGTGCTGTTCGAAGCCCCTGGTCGGGTGTCGGCCACGTTGGCCGATCTGGCCGCTTCGTGTGGCGGGACCCGTCGGGTGGCGGTGACCCGTGAGCTGACCAAGCTCCACGAGGAAATCTGGCGGGGCACCCTGGACGAGGCACGGTCATGGGCCGAGGGTACGACCCTGCGGGGCGAGGTGGTACTGGTGGTCGAGGGCGCACCACGGCTCGAGCCGCCTGTCGTGGAGGATGCCGAGATCGTGGCGGCAATTGCCGACCAACTCCAAGGGGGCGAACGGACCCGGGGGGCAGTGGACGCCGTCGCCGCCCGGTTCGGCGTCCCCCGCCGTCGGGTGTACGACCTGGCCCTGGCCTCGAAAAGCACCGGAGCCGACCCCGACGACCGGAATGCGCCGCCCGGTGAGAGGGTTGAATAGAGCAGACGGGGTCGCAATGGTGCCCTGTAGTGGACGAAAGGGGACCCGAGATGTTCGGACGGTCGCAGATGGACGCAACTCAGGCACCGGCGATCGAGCCTGAGGATGTTCCCGAGGGCCTGGCCCTTGCCGCCTTCGCCGCCGGGTGCTTCTGGGGGGTCGAGGAGTTCTTCCGGGAGATACCGGGCGTGGTGGACGCCATCTCCGGGTACGAGGGTGGGTTCGTGGCCAATCCCAGCTACGAGCAGGTGTGCTCGGGCAGCACCGGGCATGCCGAGGCGGTACTGGTCACGTTCGATCCCACGGTCGTGTCCTATCCCGAGCTGCTCGAGGCCTTCTGGCGGCACCACGACCCGACCACTCCCAACCGGCAGGGCCCTGACCGGGGCACCCAGTACCGTTCGGCGGTGTTCACCTACAACGGTGACCAGGAGCTCCAGGCCAAGGAGTCCATCCAGCAATTCCAGGACCGGTTCAAGCGTCCCATCGTCACCGAAGTAGTCCCGGCCACGACCTTCTGGCCGGCCGAGGCCTACCACCAGCGCTATGCCGAGCGCACCGGCATGGGCGGTTGCCACGTCGCCAATTGGTGAGCTGACCAGCGATCGGTCGGCCAGATCGGATCCGGTCGGTACGCTACCGGCGGTGCCCCGCTTTTATGTGACGACCCCGATCTACTACGTCAACGACGCCCCGCACGTCGGACATGCCTACACGACGGTCAACGCTGATGCGTTGGCCCGCTGGCACCGGTTGGTCGGTGACGACGTCTTCTTCTTGACGGGTACGGACGAGCACGGCCAGAAGGTGGCCCGGGCGGCCGAGGAGCACGGCGTCACCCCGCAGGCGTGGACCGATCAGCTCTCGACCCGCTTCGCCGCCGCGTGGGACGAGCTCGACATCAGCAACGACGACTTCATCCGCACCACCGAGCCCCGGCACCACCGGGCGGTGCAGCGGTTCCTCCAGCAGATCTACGACAACGGCTGGATCGTCAAGGACACGTACAGCGGGCTGTACTGCGTCTCGTGTGAGCAGTACTACAGCGAGGCCGAGCTGGTCGAGGGCATGCTGTGCCCGGTCCATCGGACGCCGGTCGAGGTCCTCGAGGAGGACAATTACTTCTTCCGCCTGAGCGCCTTCGAGGATCGTCTCGTCGAGTGGTACGAGAAGCAACCCGACGCAGTGATGCCCGAGGCCAAGCGCAACGAAGCCCTCAGCTTCATCAAGGGCGGCCTGCACGACATCTCCATCACCCGCACCTCGATCTCTTGGGGCGTCCCCGTTCCCTGGGACAGCGACCATGTGTTCTACGTCTGGTACGACGCGCTGGTGAACTACCTCACCGCCATCGGGTACGGCGAGGACGAGGAGCGCTTCGCCGCCTGGTGGCCCGCCGTCCATCATCTGATCGGCAAGGAGATCATCCGCTTCCACTGTGTGTGGTGGCCGGCCATGTGCATGGCGGCCGGAATCGATCCGCCGGCTCAGGTACAGGTCCACGGCTGGCTGCTGGTCGGGGGCGAGAAGATGTCCAAGTCGAGCCTCAACCAGATCGCCCCCGACGATCTGGTGGCTGACTACGGGGTGGATGCCGTGCGGTACCACCTATTGCGGGACACGGCGCTCGGCTCCGACGGTGATTTCTCGGCCGAGGGCATGACCGCCCGCTACAACACCGACCTGGCCAACAACCTGGGGAACCTCCTGGCCCGGGTGGCCACCGTGGTCGGAAGCAAGTGCAACGGCATCGGTCCCGCGCCCGACGGCGAGAGCCGGCTGGCGGCGGTGGCGGTTGCGGTGGGCGCCGATGCCATGGACGCCTGGAATGCCTCCCTTCCCCACTTAGCCCTGGAGGCGACGTGGCGGCTGATCCGTGAGACCAACGCCGAGCTCGAGACGGCCGCGCCTTGGAAGTCCGAACCAGGACCCGACGTCGACGCCGTCCTCGGCAGCGCGCTCGAGGTGCTGCGGATCGTGGCCCTCCTCATCGCGCCGGCCATGCCGACCTCGGCCGATGAGATCTGGCGCCGGATCGGTCTGAGCGGCAGCGCTTCGGACGGCCGACTGCCAGAGGACGCATCCTGGGGCCGGTACCCCGGAGGCTTACCGGTAGAGAAGGGCCAGCCGCTGTTCCCTCGGCGGAAGGCGTGACGGCTGCGTGATCATTCGCGCTAGGAACTGATCATGCGCGCTAGGAACAGGGTGGGGCGGGTGCGAAGCATGGAGCAGGCGGAGAGGGTGGTTCGGGCACGATGAGCGACGCGGTCCTGGAGTGGTTCGACTCCCACTGCCACCTCCAAGATGAGTTCCTGGACTCGCAAGCCGGGGACGGGTCGGTGAACGGTCCGGGGTCGTCCGGGTCGGGTCACGCCACCCCGCTGAACGCGGCGCTGGCCCGCGCCTCGGAGGCCGGCGTGACCCGGCTGGTCTGCGTGGGCACCGGGGCGCAGTCATCCGAGGAGGCCGTGGCCATGGCTCGTCGGCTTCGCGATCCGGGCTCGCCGGCGCGGGCCGAGGGAATCGAGGCCTGGGCCACCGTGGGGCTCCACCCCCACGACGCTTCCGACGGCGTCGATGCCACCGCGGCTGTGCTCGACGATGCACTGCGGACCGATGCACTGCGAACCGATGCACAGGGAACCGCGGCAGTGGTGGCTGTCGGCGAGTGCGGGCTCGACTACCACTACGACCACTCACCCCGGGACGTGCAGCGGGCCGCGTTCGCCGCGCAGATCGACTTAGCCCACCGCCACGGCCTGGCCTTGGTCATCCATTCCCGGGAGGCCTGGGACGATACGTTCGACGTGCTGGCGTCCGGCGGTGTCCCGGAGCGGACGGTGTTCCACTGCTTCACCGGCGGGCCGGTCGAGGCACGACGGTGCCTGGACGTCGGTGCATCCCTGTCGTTCAGTGGGATCGTCACATTCAAGAGCGCGGACGACGTCCGGGAGGCGGCCGAGCTGTGCCCCCTGGATCGCCTGCTGGTGGAGACCGACTCGCCCTTCCTGACGCCCGTTCCCCATCGGGGCTCGGTCAACGAGCCGGCCCGGGTTCCCCTGGTCGGCTGGGCGGTGGCCCAGGTCAAGGGGCTCTCCGCCGAGGTGGTGGCGGAATCGTCGACCCGCACTGCTCGGGCCATGTTCGCCATCTGATGACAGCAACAACCGGTGGGTTAGTGGTCATGGGGTCCCGGTGACCCACGGTCCGGCGGACATCAGCCAGCTCCTGGCCGAGAACGACCTCCATCCCAGCCGGGCCCTGGGGCAGAACTTCGTCGCCGACGCCAACACGGTGCGCCGCATCGTCCGTTTGGCCGAGGTGGACAGCGGGCAACCGGTCATCGAGATCGGGGCGGGGCTGGGCTCGCTCACCCTGGCCCTGGCTGAAGCGGGGGCCAGGGTCATCGCCGTCGAGATCGACCGCCACGTCCTGCCCGTCCTCCGCCAACAAGTGGAGCCCCTCGGGGTCCGTGTGGTCGAGGCCGATGCGCTCCGCCTGGACTGGACCGAGCTGCTCGGGGCCGACGAGGACCAGCCGTGGGCCTTGGTGGCCAACCTCCCCTACAACGTGGCCACGCCGCTGGTGATCCGCGTGCTGGAGGAGGCGCCGCAGGTCGGTTCCCTCCTGGTGATGGTGCAGCGAGAGGTGGGCGAGCGCCTGGCCGCTGCCGCCGGTGACGAGGCCTACGGGGCCGTCTCGGTGAAGGTGGCCTACTGGGCCACGGCCAAGGTGGTGGGGCGGGTGCCGCCGTCGGTGTTCGTGCCTCGGCCCCGGGTGGAGTCGGTCCTGGTGCGCCTGGTCCGCCGGCCGGACCCCGGAGCGGGCGTGGGGAGCGTCTCGTACGATCGGTTGTTCACGGTGGTCCGAGGGGGCTTTGCCCACCGACGCAAGATGCTCCGGCGTGCGCTCGCCGACCTGGTCCGCCCGGACGCCTTCGACGAAGCCGGTATCGCCCCGACGGCCCGGGCAGAGGAGCTAACGCTCGAAGAGTGGGGGAGGCTGGCCGCGGTGAGCGAACCATGAGAGTGGCAGAGCCGGTGGATCCGGCAGAGCCGGTGGCCCTTTCGGCGCCGGCCAAGCTCACGTTGTCGTTGCGGGTGACCGGTGTGCGACCGGACGACTACCACGAGATCGACGCCGAGATGGTGGCCCTCGACCTTCACGACACCCTGATGATGGGGCCGGGCACCGGGCTGACGGTCGAGGCCGAGCTCCCCATCGGTGCGGGGCTGGGTCCGGTTCCCTCCGGCCCGGACAACCTGGTGACCAAGGCGTTGGCCGCCGTGGGCCGGGAGTCCCGTGTCCGCCTCATCAAGCGGATCCCGCCGGGGGCCGGGCTCGGGGGCGGCTCCTCCGATGCGGCCGCCGTGTTCCGGTGGGCCGGTTGCACGGATCTCGATCAAGCGGCTCGCTTAGGGGCCGACGTGCCTTTCTGCATTGTGGGGGGTCGGGCGACAGTGCGGGGGATCGGCGAGTCGGTGGCGCCGTTGCCATACGAGGAGCGGTGCTTCGTGTTGCTCCTTCCCCCGTTCGGAGTCAACACGGCAGCCGTCTATCGCGCCTGGGACGAGTTGGGGCGGACCGAACGAGCAGGGGACGGCCGAGCAGGTACGAATGACCTGGAAGCGCCGGCAGTGATCGTCGAGCCCCGATTGGCTGCCTGGCGCGACCGGTTTGCCGAGGTCAGCGGAGCTCGGCCCCTATTAGCCGGGAGCGGCTCCACATGGTTCCTCGAGGGGACTCCGGAAGAATTGGGCACCGAAGGTCAGGCGTTTCTGAACGTGGGCGCGGCAAAGGGAGCCTTGGTAGCGGTCAGAACAGTCCGAGCGGACTACAGCCCATCAGACGACACCTGAGGATGGCCAGGGAACGATCCCCTGACCACGGCCTTACTTGCCGGCGGCCCGTCGCTGCCAGCGTGTGGCCTTCAACATCTTCTTGTGCTTCTTCTTGCGCATGCGCTTGCGGCGCTTCTTAATCAACGATCCCATGTCGAGCGGCAGGCTAGCCGCCAACGGAGCAACGCGCCATGTGGGGAGGATCAGTCGGTGTCGACGGGGACGTCGGTGACCTGCACTTCGGGCAGGCTGAACCGGAATATGGCCCCGCCTCCGGGGGCGTGGCCGGCGATGACAGAGCCGCCCTCTTCCCTGGCCACCTGGGCCACGATGGCCAGGCCCAGTCCGGATCCCGGACGCCCCCGGGCCGCAGGGGCGCGGTAGAAGCGGTCGAAGATATGGACGAGGTCGTCATCGCTGATGCCCGGCCCGTGGTCGCGCACCACGACCGTCCCGGCCAGGCAGGACACCTCGACCACGCCACCGTCCGGGCTCCACTTGAGCGCATTGTCGAGCAGGTTGCCGATGGCCCGCTCCAGGCGGTTTCTCGAACCGGACACCAGGCTCGGATGCAAGGTGGCGTTGAAGGTCACATTGCGGCTGCGCCCGTGGGTAGTGGCCACGGAGACGGCATCGGCCACCACGCTGTCCAGACTGACGATCCCCGAGGTCAACGCGGGCACGTCGCCCCGGGCCAGTTCGGACAGGTCCCCGACCAGGCTGGTCAGCTCGTCGAGCTGGGTGAGGACGTCCCCGATCAGGACGCTCCGTTCCTCGGGGGCCAACTCCTCGAGCCGGCGGGCCACCTCCATGTTGGTCTTGAGGCTCGTGAGCGGGGTACGGAGCTCATGGGAGGCGTCGAGCACCAGCTGACGCTGGGCGTCGCGGGACGAGTCCAAGGCGGCCAGCAGGCGGTTGAAGGCCCGTCGCAGCCGTCCCAGTTCGTCGGGACCCCCTGCGTCCAGTCGCTGAGAGACGTCGGTGGTCTCGGCCAGCTCCTCCACCGCCTCGGTCAGGCTGTTCAGCGGGACCAGCGCGGTGCGCCCCACCAGCAAGCCCAAGAGGACAGCCAGCGTAACGCCGACGGCAGCGATGACCCAGAGATCGAGGGCCAGGCTCCGTAGTTCTTTGTTCACGCCGGTCAGAGGCGCGGTCACCTGCAAGGCCCCTCGGTCGACCCCTACCCATTGTCCGTCGGACTGGTAGTAGCGGATGGGAGTGGTGATGGGGTAGACGATGGCGCGGGCATCGATGCCGTGAACGGTGACCTCCGTGAAATAGCCGCCGCTTTTCCCGGAGGCAACGGCCAGTACTGCCGGGGTCACCGGCACGACAACCGACCCGGTGCCCATGTCCCCGTTGGGCGGCACCACCTGGATGCACTGTCCCGGGGTGGAGGTGCATCCGTTCTTGATCACGCTGGTCGGGTTGGCCAGGGCCTGGGCTTGCTGGATCAGGGTGTCGTCGAGGGAGCCGATCAGCGAGTTGTTGGACACGACGTAGGCCGACACCGCGGCCAACACGACGGCGATCACCACCGCGGTAGTGGCCGCCAACACCAGGCGGGCCCGAAAGGTCACTGTTCTCGCAGGACATACCCGACACCCCGGGCCGTGTGGATCAGCCGGGGCTCGCCACCCTCTTCTGTCTTGCGGCGGAGGTAGCCAACGTAGACGGCCAACGAGTTGGTGCCCGAGTCGAAGGAATAACCCCAGACCCGGTCGAGGATCACTTCGCGGGTGAGGACCTGGCGAGGATGGCGTAGGAGGAGCTCGAGGAGGTCGAACTCGATGCGGGTGAGGGTGAACTCCCGGTCTCCCCGACGGGCCTCCCTGCTGCCCGGGTCGAGCTCCAGGTCGGCGAAACGGAGGATCTCACCGGCATCGTCGTGCCGGCGCCGGAGCAGGGCGCGGAGTCGGGCCAGCAGCTCGGCCAAGGCGAAGGGCTTCACCAGGTAGTCGTCCGCGCCGGCGTCGAGCCCTTGGACCCGGTCGTTGATGGCGTCCCGGGCGGTGAGCATCAGCACCGGAGTGTCGTCGCCGGCAGCCCGGATCCGGCGGCAGACCTCGAGGCCGTCGAGCGTGGGCAGCTGGATGTCCAGCACCACTGCGTCGGGAGGCCTGACGGCGATCTCCTCCAAGGCGACGGGCCCGTCACCGGCCACGGCTACCTCGTAGCCCTCGAGGCGAAGGGCCCGGTTGAGAGCGGCGCTGACCGACGGGTCGTCGTCGACGACGAGGATCTTCATCGGAGGGGGTCACCGATCTGTTGGGTGACCTGCGAGGGAAGACGATGCATCGCTGGCGGAGCCTACCGGGGCGGGGGCGCCGTGCCGTGGCAGCCGGCCAAGGCGACGGGATCGGAAGGGCAGGCTGTTGGCCTAGCCTATGGTCCTGACGCGGGCGCCAGCAGTGCGGCCGGCGACCGATCCGGGGTAGTTCAATCGGCAGAACGTCGGCCTTTGGAGCCGGATGTTGGAGGTTCGAGCCCTCCCCCCGGAGCTGTCACGCCACTGGGGAACATGAGCCCAGATCATCCTGGGCGCTCCTGGGGGGCGACCAGATAGAAGATCATCAGGACCACCAGCGAGGCGGCCACTATGCCGACCGATTCGAACATGGCGTAGTAGTCGAGGAAGGTCCCGACCGGCGGTGCTCCCGGCGCTGCCGTTCGAAGGGCGACCAGCGCGAAGACCATGGCGCTTAGCCATGCCAGCAGCCGGGTCTCCATCGGTCGCTTACGGCGCACGACCATGTACGTGATGCAGGCAGCCAGGATGGCCAGTGCCCAGTAGATCGCCATCATGGCCAGGACCCACCCGCGGCTCACCAGTGAGCGGCTGACGGTCAGGGTTAGGTTGAGGACGCCTTGGTGATCCACATGGGTGGTGGCGGTCACGATGGTGCCGGCGGCAACGCTCGAACCTTGGACCCTGATCGGCAGGACCGTGCGGGTCGCGACGTGGGCCAGACTGGTGTCGGTTCCGGCCAGGGCGACCAGTTCGATGGATACCCGGTAGGAGTCGAACGGGTAGTCCGAGACGGCGCCGCGCTCGAAGGACAGGAACGCAGTCCGCTCCTGGTCGATCTGTTTGGGGCGCACGACGAATGTCGGTACAGACCCAATGGAGTTGAACACAGTCGCCCCCTCCGCCGGCAATGCCGTTCCGGGGACGGCCAGCAACCTTGTCTGGACACCGCCGCCCGCCGCGGCCAGAGAGTCGACGGTCAACAGCAGCTCGACGGCGGGCTCCTTCCCAGCGGCCGATGACGATGCCACCACGAAGGTGGACCGTTGGGTGGTCGACCCGCCTCGTGGGATGGTCAAGGCGACGAGGACGGCGACGGCAAGGAAGAGCACGAGTGCGGCCGCACCGACGGCCCACGGACGCTTGGCCCCGGCGGTCGGTTTCCCCTGCTCGACGTCTGCCACCGAAGCCCCCTTGTGGCTGCGAGCCCTTCGGCCAGCAGTCCGGTTTTGCGCAGGCAAACTACCAGGTGAGCGTCTGTGCCACCCATCTGGTCGCGCCCGACGCGTCGGGC
>JAUTXB010000081.1 GCA_030838245.1 Acidimicrobiaceae bacterium | reverse complement strand
GGCATCACGCCCGATGAGATGGACAGTGGCCACTTGCCCGCGCTGAGCCACCCCAAAGAGCTCGCCGACCGTCTCGAGGCGTACGCCACCACGGCCTAGCTTGCGGCCCGACACCTGGATAACGTGCCTGCATGCCCTCGGCTCCCCGCGTGTTCGAGCTCCGCACCTATCACGCCGCCCCGGGCAAGTTCGCCGCCCTCCACGCCCGTTTCCGGGACCACACCTGCGCTCTGTTCGAGAAACACGGGTTCATCATGGTCGGCTTCTGGACGCCCCTGGATGGCCAAGACGTGCCCGCCGAGACGCTCGTCTACCTGCTGGCCTTCAGCGATCGGGACGCGGCCGACCAGTTGTGGACGGCCTTCCGGGCCGACCCGGAGTGGATCAAGGCCAAAGCCGAGAGCGAGCAGCAGGGCCTGCTCACGACGGCGGTCGAATCCGTGTTCCTCACGGCGACGGACTATTCGCCGCTCTCGTAGGGCGGCGGCCGCTTGTCCTGGGGCGGGACGAATCTCCTGGCGATGAGTGACGGACGACGCCCTAAGGCCCAGGGTTGACCTCCGGGGTCGGTCTGGACAGGCGCCCATGGCGGAGCCATGCGATCAGGGCCCGCCAGCCGACCATGGCGAGACCCAGGAAGGCGAGGGCCACGAACACAAAGGCCACCGCCGTGCCTTGACCGGATATGACCCGGAAGATCATGCCGAACACGACGGTCGAGATCCATACCACCAGGCCGCCCGAGACCGACGTTCCATCGCGCCTACCCACGCTGAGCACACACCACCCGATTGCCAGTCCGGCCAGGAACGGCCACGCCGTCGATGCCAGCCCGGTGACGGTCAGGCCGTGGGCGTGGGCCGCCCGTCCAATTCCGGCGAACACCAGAACCACGACGAGGTCTGCTGCCGTTGCCACCTTGCTCATGCCACGGCCAACCTAGTACCCACCGACCAGGACGTCGCCGTCAGCGAGTGGCAGGATGGGGCATGACCGAATCGTGGAAGAGCATGCCGGTGTCGGACGTACGAGTGGGCGATCGCGTGCGCCTCGAGTCAGGAGCAGAAGTGCTCGTGTCGAAGATCGAGCCCAAGTTCATGGGGATGGACAACATGGTTGCGTTCATCGAGGACACGCCGAATCGTTGGTACAAGCAGCCTGTTCTCCAGACCGCCGATGTCGAGGTCCAGCGGGCGAGCTGAACAAAGGAGCGGCGTGGACACAGCACGGTCGGCCGACGGCACCAGGATCGCCATCGACCGGTACGGCGAGGGACCGCCACTCGTTTTGGTGCTCGGGGCCTTTTGCGATCGGTCGACGCCGAGCGCATTGGCGGCCATGCTGGCGCTGGATTTCACCGTGTTGTCCTACGACCGTCGAGGAAGGGGGTCGAGTGAGGACACCGCCCCCTATGCCGTCGAGCGTGAGATCGAGGACCTCGATGCCGTCGTCGGTGTCGCCGGTGGCTCCGCCTCTGTCTACGGGCACTCGTCGGGAGCCGTGCTCGCCCTCGAGGCTGCGGCCCGAGGTCTTCGGTTCACCGGGATGGTCGTCTACGAGCCGCCCTACATCGTCGAGGGCACTCGGGTCCGCCCCGCCGGCCTGGCCGCGCGGGTGAGCGAACTGATCTCCTCAGGCCGGCGGAGCGAGGCGGCGGAGCTCTTCCTGGGCGAGGGACCTGGAGTCCCGCCGGAGGTCCTGGCCAGGATGAAGGCGGCGCCCACGTGGTCCCGGTTCGAGGTGCTTGCCCATACCCTCCCCTACGACCTGGCCGTCTGCGCCGACCAGGTCGTTCCCACCGACCGATTGGCGACCATCGATGTCCCGACTCTCACCCTCAGCGGTGGCGACAGCCCGCAATGGGCCCGCGACGCTGTCGAGGCCGTGGCCCGGGTCATTCCTGGGAGCGAGCTCCGAGTGCTTGCCGGCCAGACCCACGGCGTCGCCGACGACGTTCTGGCCGCGGTGCTCGGATCGTTTCTTTTGGGCTGAACCACCCGACGTCTGTGCCTTGGTTGCTCCCACGGAGCAGGTCGACAGTTGTTCATCTGGATTCCGGTACTCCACTGACCTGGGAGTGAAGGGAGCTATGACCGCTGGGTCGACGTCGGCCACCGCCACCGACCGACGCGTCGAGCGTACGACGGGTAGGATGCCCTATCAGCCCTCCCGGTAGCTACCGACGGCCACTGCGGGCGCTGAGCTTCTCAGACCACCCCGACGGGCACGCCGGCTCAGTTCTGCACCTTCCATCCCCTCGCAACGTGCTTTGGCATGCGATGCCTGTTGTGTTGGAAGGCGTTGTGGCGCCCCTGGGCGCTTATTACCTCATGCTGTTGATCGCCGGCTTTCGCGGTGCGCTGATCGGCGCCCTGGCCTGGTCCTATCTGATCGTGGGCCGCCGACTGGTGCGACATCAGCGAGTATCGACCCTTCTGCTGGTGGGCACGGCCCTTCTAACCCTGCGGACGCTCATCTCGTTCATCACCGGAAGTGCCTTCCTCTATTTCATTCAGCCAACGGCGAGCACCTTCCTCGTTTCGCTGGCCCTGGTGGGCTCGGCCCTACTGGGGCGGCCCTTCACGCAGCGGTTCACCCACGACTTCTGTCCGCTCACCCCCGAGCTGCTCGCTCGCCCGACCGTCCACCGCTTCTTCGTTCGCGTCTCGTTCCTGTGGGCCACGGTCATGTTCCTGAACGGTGCCGTCGTGCTCTGGCTCTTGCTCACCGAGTCCGTGGGCGCGTTCGCTGTGGAGCGCAGCGGCATCTCGGTGTCGCTCACCGCGGGCGCCATCGCCCTCTCCGTGATCTGGTTCGCTCGGAGCATGCGACGGGACGGTGTCACCGTCCACTTCGGGAGAACGCCACGACTGGCGGCGGCTTCCCTGCCGCTTCCGTAGTACCTGACGGCGCCTGAACCGAGTTCGACCTCCGCCATCGGAAATACTGTCTGAATGGGCAATCTCAACCACTCGGAATCGATCACCATCGCGCGCTCGGCGGAGGATCTCTACGACATGGTCTCGGACGTGACCAGGATGGGCGAGTGGAGCCCGGTCTGTAAGGCCTGCTGGTGGGACGACGGGGAGACGCCACGGGTGGGCGCCTGGTTCACCGGGCGAAATGAGTTGCCCGACCGGACCTGGGAGACGCGATCCGAGGTGGCAGTGGCCGAGCCCGGCCGGGAGTTCACGTTTGTCGTCGGCGGCACCTTTGCCCGGTGGGGCTATCGGTTCGAGCCGGTCGACGGGGGAACGAAGGTGATCGAGTTTTGGGAGTTCCTACCCGACGGCATCGCTATGTTCGAGGAGCGGTTCGGTGCAGACGCTCCGGTCCAGGTCCAACAGCGCGTCGATGCCGCTCACAGTGGAATTCCGGTCACCCTGGCCGCTCTCAAGAAGACGGCAGAATCGGCGTGACCGCGTCGACCGAATGACCGCGTCGACCGAATGACCGCGTCGACCGACGTGACCACGTCAACAGGCTGACCGGGCCGGACAGGGCCGGTCAGGTGTACATCAGCGATCCGGGTGTGGTCAGCAGCTCACCGGTCTCGAGCCACGTCTTCAGGCCGGAAAGGATCATGGGCCAGCCGCCGTAGAGCTGGTCGTTCGCGCCCTCGCGCAGCTCGTCGTGGGT
>JAUTXB010000071.1 GCA_030838245.1 Acidimicrobiaceae bacterium | reverse complement strand
AGCGACGGGAGCGAAGGAGGCATATGAGCGAGACGACAGTCGAGTTCGCTATTGCAACCGAGGATCGAGGAAGGGTACGGATCTTGACCCTGGATCGGGCCGAGAAGCTGAACTGTTTCACTCCGGTGGGCTATGACCGCCTCTCCGAGGAGCTCGCCGCGGCAGAGGTAGACGACGGGATCGCCGTGTGCGTGCTGACCGGGAGCGGCCGGGCATTCTCTGCCGGGGTCGACCTCTCGGTGATGGATCGACCCGACGGAGGAGCGGAGCTCGGGCGTCACTTCGACCCACTGCTCGAGCAGCTGGCCCGGTTCTCCAAGCCGCTCGTCGCCGCGGTGAACGGATTGGCCGTCGGGTTCGGGGCGACGATCCTGCTCCACTGTGACGTCGTGGTCGTCGACGAGGACGCGGAGATCCGGATGCCGTTCGTCTCGCTCGGGACCTGCGCCGAGGCGGCCAGCAGCTGGCTGCTCCCCCAGCGCGTCGGCATGCAGCAAGCAAGCTGGATGGTGCTCTCGGGTCGCGGGATTACCGCCTCCGACGCGGTGGCCAACGGGTTCGCCTTGGCCACGGCCTCTCCCGGCCAGGCCCTCGGTGACGCGCTCGTTCTGGCTGAGCAGATGGCCGTCCATGCGACACCGGCGCTGGTGGCCAACAAGCGCCTTCTGCGCGAGGGCTGGGTCGAAGCTATCGCCGAGACGTGGGGCCGCGAGCGGGCGGCGATGCTGGCCATGGCTGAGCAGGTCGGGCCGATCGGCTGGAAGCAACGGCGCCGACCGTCATGACCGACTTCGACCACGTGGCCGACGAGTACGACCGCATCGGCCCGGAATACCAGGAGTCGAAGCTGCTCCCCTTCCGCCTCCACGTGGAGGAGCACACCACGTTCGGGCTCCTGCCCGACTTGGCTGGACGCTCGGTAGTCGATCTGGCCTGCGGCGACGGCATTTACGCCCGCAAGCTGGTTCGGCGGGGTGCAGCCCGTGTCGTCGGTGTGGACATCTCGCCCGAGATGATCTCCCTGGCCACCCGGGCAGAAGAGACCGTGCCTCTTGGCATCGACTATATCCGGGCCGACGTGGCCACTGTGGACCTGGACGAACAGTTCGACATTGCCTTTTGCTCATACCTGTTCAACTACGCCGCCACCCGCCCCGAGCTTCGCAGCCTGATCGCCAGTGCGGCTCGCCTCGTCCGACCAGGCGGCCTCGTCGTGGGCTGCAACGACTACCCCGACAACCCGCCGGAGTGCTACGACCGGTACCGGTCGTATGGCTTCGTGAAGGTCGGTGCGGCCCAACCCTCCGAGGGCAGCACCATCACCTACCGGTTCTTCAACCCCGACGGCACGGCCTTCGAGCTCGACAACTACTACCTCTCGACCGAGGCCTACCAGAGCGAGTTCGCGGCCGCCGGCTTCGCCTCGTTCGACTGGGTCCTGCCTGAGGTATCCCCCGAAGGACGGGCTGCCTTCGCCCCGGGCTTTTGGGATACCTACCTCGAGACGCCCCCCATCGTGAGCTTCAAGGCGACGGCCGGACCGGGCTAAACCGTTCGGGCGGACTCAGGCGCCGGTAGGCCGACTCGCCCGAGGGCGATACGTTCGACGGGCATGGCCGCCTCATTGCGCGTCGTCGTTCTGGCCGACACGCACCTCCGGGACAGCGACATGCCTCGGCGTGACCTCCCCAAGCAAGCCTGGGAGCGGGTCCGGCAGTGCGACATGGTCCTCCACGCCGGGGATGTCCTCGAACGCGGCCTGTTACGACGGCTGAACGAGGTGGCTCCGACGCGCGCTGTGCTCGGCAACAACGATCTGACCCTGGTCGGCGATCTGCCCGAGACTTTGCAACTGGCGCTGGCCGGGGTCCGCGTGGCGATGGTCCACAACAGCGGCCGGAAGGCAGGACGGCCGAAGCGCCTACGGCGCAGGTTCCCCGAGGCCGACATCGTCGTGTTCGGCCATAGTCACATTCCCTGCAATGAAGTCGGCTTCGACGGACAGGTTCTCTTCAACCCGGGATCGGCCACGACCCGGCGATCACAGCCGGTCTGCACCCTCGGCCAGCTCGTCCTGACCGAGGGACACATCGTCGAGCGCAGCATCATCAAGCTCGACCGTTGACCCGCCGGCTCCGACGTCTGGTGCGCAGGGCGGGCTATCTCTGTCGCTCCAGCCGGTCGTTCAAAGCCTGAGCCTCGGTATCCAGCCGGCGGGTGATCCCGGGCACGATCCGTCGCTCAGCCATGCGGCCGAGGCCCGGCACGGCCACAACCAGCTCGCCGTCGAGACGTCGAACGCAGCCGCGGCCGGCGGTGGTGAGCACGAAATTGGCCCTACCGTGAAGTTGCTTCGGGTTCTTCTCCGCCTCGAAGCGAAGGGTCCCCGACCCTGCCGATCGGTCGACCCGTACCTCCTGGACCCACGACAGGCGGTCGGATCCGATCAGGCGGCGAGCGATCGGGTCGATGCTCCCGACGAACTCGTACCGGAGCCGCACGATGGCGTCGGTGGCGTCTTCGCGTTGTTCGAGCAGTTCGGGCTGGCCCAAGTCGGGAAGGGTAAGGCCGAGGTAGAAGTCGGGTTCGGACAAGAGCGTGGCGACGGCCTGTTCCGACCCCGTGAAGGTGTGCTCGGTGTGGAAACGCACGGCCACATCCTGTCACGGCCATTATCGGGAACCACTGGTTCTGGCCTGGGTTGGAATCGGCCACGAGCGGGTCCCGAGGACTCCACCGTCGGGACCGAGCCCAGAGGTCTATATGTTGGTGCAAGCGAAACCGAAGGGCTCCCTCATGACCACCCCACTCTCGATCCTCGACCTGGCCCCTATCCGCAAGGGTGAGACGACCAGCGACAGCTTCGCCGCCAGCGTCGCCCTGGCCCAGCGGGCTGAGCAATGGGGATACCGGCGGGTTTGGTACGCCGAGCACCACAACATGGCCAGCATCGCCTCCTCGGCCACCAGCGTGATCATCGCCCATGTCGCCGCCCACACCCGGGAGATTCGCCTCGGGGCTGGCGGCATCATGCTCCCGAACCACGCCCCGCTCACCATCGCCGAACAATTCGGCACCCTTGAGGCGTTGCATCCCGGGCGTATCGACCTCGGCCTCGGGCGGGCCCCGGGCTCGGACCAGAAGACCATGTTCGCCCTGCGTCGCAACGCGACCTCGGCCGACCGATTCCCCGAGGACGTGCTCGAGCTCCAGGGCTACCTCACCGGGGAGACCAGGATCCCCGGTGTGAACGCCACGCCGGGGAGGGGCACGAACGTCCCGCTCTATATCCTCGGCTCGTCGATGTTCGGGGCCACCCTGGCCGCTGCGCTCGGGCTCCCCTACGCCTTCGCCTCGCATTTCGCCCCCGATGCCCTGCAGCCCGCCGTGGCTGCCTACCGTCGCGAGTTCCGGGCGTCGGCCCAGCTGGATCGGCCCTACGTCATCGCCGGGGTCAACGTCTTGGCCGCCGACACCAGGGCTGAGGCCGAGGAGCAGTTCCTCACCGCCAAGCGGGCCCGGGCGACCTCGCTGCTGGGCCGCGGTCGGGCCCTCAGCGACGAGGAGGCGGACGCGCTCCTGGCCTCGCCGGCCGGCCGGCACGTGCAGCAGATGGTGACGTACTCGGCGGTGGGGACACCGGCCGAGGTCAGCGACTACATCGACGCCTTCGCCACCCACGCCGACGCCGACGAGCTGATGGTCGCCCACCAGTCGCCGGATACACAGGCCCGGCTGCGCTCGGTCGAGCTTTTAGCCGACGCCGTCGCGCCTGCTGCAACAGGCTGACTCCGAGGATGGGCGTGGGGTAGGAAGGAAACATGGACTCGAGTGGCAGAGGAGCACACCGATGACGAGCACCGACCTACTGGTGGAATCCTTCGAGAGGATCCGCGATGCCGTCTACCCCACCGTCAACGGACTTTCGCCCAACGACCTGGCGTTCAGGCCCGAGGCCGAATCCAACTCGATCGCCTGGTTGGTGTGGCACCTGACTCGAGTACAGGATGCTCAAGTGGCGTTGCTCGACGAAAGCGAACAGGTGTGGACGGGGAAAGGATGGGCAGCGCGGTTCGCACTACCCCTCGATGTAG
>JAUTXB010000046.1 GCA_030838245.1 Acidimicrobiaceae bacterium | reverse complement strand
ACCGGCGTTCACGATCTTTTGGCCCGACACCTGGAACGCCACCGTCGAGCACTGGTCCTGGTAATAGATCAAGTCGCCTGGTTGCAACGAGTTGAGGTGCACGAAGTAGCTGACGTCGTGGGCCAGGAACACCGCGCTGCCGGTAGCCCCGGGCCACACCGATGCCGGGGCATGGCCGGCGGCGACGTTCAACTCCGCATCGTCGGTCCCTTCCTCGACCGGTGCCTTCAGGCCGATGGCGGGAATCGTGAGGGTGCCGGCCAGCTGTCCGACTTGCGGCGGCGCCTGTACGCAGGGTGGGACCGACGCCTTCGCCTGGTCGACCGGTCGCACCGGGCTCTTCAGAACGGACTGGGCCCGATCCTTATGTGCGGTCCAACCGGCGGCGTATCCGAAGAAGCCAAGAGCGCCCCACACGAGCAGCGCACCGAGGATCGGAGCCAACCAACGGAGCGGATGGTTCGTCACGGCTCCGCCGAAGCGGAGCCGTGACGTTCCATGTCCAGGTCGTCCCAGATCAGACGCCTTGTCCTTCACTACCGGCCCGGCCCTCCCCGGACGGCACCGGCCAGGTGGCGGAGCCCGGAGCGGACCCGATCAGCGGCCGCCCCCAGGGGCGTCCCGATGGCACGGGTCCCATGGGCGAGTACCGGGATCAGCGCTCCAAGACGGCGCCGGTAGATGAGACCCAGACCGGCCACCAGGGCCAGTGCGACGATGGGCAGCGAGCCTCCCCAGGGCTCACCGGTATGGACTGCAGTCACCCCAGGGATCGGCGCACCCGCCGGGGCGGCCGGAGCAGCTGCTGGCGGCGTGGCAGCCGGCGGTGCGGGGGTAGCGGCGGGGACCGCCCCGGTCACCGACGCAGCCGACGAGGCCAGGTCGATGGAGATGCCGCCGCCCGGGAGGCCGGTGAGGAGGTCGAGCGTGACTCCGTTTGCCGTGGCACTCGCCGCGCCGGGGCCTTGGTTCACGGTCGAGGAACCAGCGCTGATGGTGGACTCGAGGGGCGTACCAGCCAGCAGCGTCTGGGATTGACCAGGGGCCAGGGTGACCGTGTTGGCGCCTGCGCCCGGGACCGTGGTCGTGATCGTGACGATCGCCGGGTCAGCGGTGGCCGTGCCGGCGCCACCGGTGCGATCCAGCGTCGCCGTCGTCTTGGCTGCACCGATGGTGATCGAAACGGAAGGAGCACCTCCTCCCCCGGCGCCCGGAAGCAGATCGATGGTGCCCCCACTGCTGGTGTTGGTGGCGGTGGCCGAGGTCGCCGTCGCCGATGCCGATCCGGTCGAGGTACCGGCGCTGAGCGTGGCCAGCCCCGTGGTCTGGGCCACCGTCAACCCCAGCTGGGTGAGCAGAGCGCCCAACGTGAGGCTGCTACCCGGAGGTGCGGGCACCTGCCCCACGATGCCCTGCAACGCGGTGTACACCGGCGTTCCCGACTGGATGACCTGGGTCAAGAGGTTCCCGGCTCCGGCGCTCAGCGAGGCAACCGATCCAGAGGCACCGGCGGAGGGAAGGCCGCTGCCGTCAATGGCTGCTTGGGCGGACCCGCAGCCCAATCCAGCGGACAGGTAGGCACTGAGCTGGGCAGGTACCGCCGGGGAGGCACAGGTCTGCGCCAGGTTCTGGCTCTGCCCGGGCGCCGAGGCCGTGGCGTGCTGCGACCCACTCACGCTGGGCAGAAGCTGCCCGGAGCCCTGTGCGTCTGCGTTGGGGGTGGTGTCGGCCGAGATGGTGGAGTCCCCGCCTATGAACTTGGTACCGGGGAACGTCACGGTGAGCGCGTCCCCCTGCGCTTTGAGCTGGAAGGAGCCCGGGCCCGACGCCGCCGCGCCGGCCGTGGAGGCGAAGCCCCCCAGCGACGCCGCAGTAAGCAGGGCGGCCGACGCCGCCGTGAGGGTTCCTCGAACGCGCAATTTCATGGTCTCTCCTCAATCCGAAAGCCGACGCGGATACGACAACCTGTCGTCCCAGAGGCCGGCTCTTCCGCAACGACAGGTGCCCGGGCCGTCCATGCCGATCAGCCTTCGCATCGCTGCCTCCCCATCCGTTCGTGGGGGGAACGGCCCACTACAAGGGAACTTGTGCGAGGTTGGAGAATTCTTGTTAGATATGCTGCGAAGATCGCCGGGGAGTCGTGTAGAACGCGTTCTAGTGCGGTTTACACTCGCCGGACATTGGGTATCACCGGACACATTCGACGGACATGACGGGGATATGACGGATGCGGGAATCGGACGATTTCTCGGTTGCGCACGGCGTGAGCAACTTTGAGGGGGCCGTTGACGTCGACCGGGACCGGGTACTGGTCGAACGGTGCCAGGGCGGTGATCTCGATGCGTTCGACTCCCTCTATCTGCACTATCACCAGCGGTTACTGCGATTCTGCGTGAAGCGATTGCAGGAGCGTTCCGAATCCGAGGATGTCGTCCAGGAGACGTTCGCCCGGGCGTGGCGGGCCCTGCCCACCTTCGCCGGGGACCGACGCTTCTACCCGTGGCTGACGGTCATCGCCGGCAATCTGTGCACCGATGTCCTCCGTCGGCGCGCCCGCCTGACCCCGCTCGACGAGACCATGATGCTGAGCAGTGATGTGGGCTCCTACGACATCGAAGACGCGGTTTTGCAGGATGTCGACGCCCAGCTGGTCACCACGGCCTTCGAGAACCTCAAGCCCCGGCACCAGCGGGTGCTCGACCTTCGCGAACGGTCCGGCTGGTCCTACCAGAGGATCGCCGATCAAGAAGGTGTCGGCGTCTCGGCGGTGGAGACCCTGCTCTGGCGAGCACGCAATGCGCTAAAACGCGAGTTCGCCCTCCTGGCCGGAGCCGAGGGCAAGGCGGGCGCCCTGATCGGGGTGGCCATGACCCTCCCCCGGACCGGCATCCGCCGGTTGTCGACGTCGTTCCGGAACCACGTCCCGACATCGTTCCGACATGCCTTCGAGGCCGGCCGCCACGTGGCCAGCGCGGTGACGCCGGCCGGTGCGTCGATGGCCGCGGCGGGGGCAGTCGCGGTCGGTCTGGGAGCCGCCTTCCTCTCGCCGAGCAACTCGGCGATCGCCACTCCTGCGGCCGTCGCGCCGATAACAACGACGGTCGCTCCGTCCAGCGGCACTCCCGGTCTCGGGGGGGCTCCACCCCCGACCACAGCGCCGGCCCTCACCCCGGGGGCGGCCCCAGCTGCCGGTGGCAGTGCCGCCGGCGGTGCTGGGAGCACCCCGAGCGCGCCCAGCGGTTCGGCCGCAACCGGGGGCACGGGGAACGGTTCGTCGAGCTTGCCGACTGGAACCGGAAGCCTGCCTGATCCCGCGGCCGGGCTGAGCCAGCCGATCGGCGGAGTCGCTGGTGCGGTCGGTGGGGTCGGTGGTGCCGTCGCCGGCGCTGGGGCGGGCGCCGGAGGTGCGGTCAGCGGCCTGGCCAACGGTGTCGGAGGCGCGGTCAGCGGTCTCGGAGGAGTCATCGGTGGCGTGGGCAGCACCGGTGGGGGTACCAGTTCCGGCCTGAGCCAGGCGACGACCGGAGTCGTCGGGGGTGTCGTGTCCGGGGCGGGATCGGGGCTCGGACAAGTTATTACCGGGGTCACCGGTGGTGTGAACAACCTGCTCGGCGGAGCACCGCTCGGCTGATCCTGCCGCTGAGCGCTCGGCTGATTACTGCGTCTGAGCGCTCAGCTGATTACTGCGACTGATCGCTCAGCTGATCCTGACTTCAACCGCTGGCCGAGGGCGTGGCCGCGAGCCGATCGATCATCGGGGCTCGACGAAAGCAGCAGGATCATCGACGGCCGATCCCTCCTGGGCGTGCAGCTCAGTCGGCAGCCCTACGGCGGCCAACCCGTGACGGCGCAGCACCTCGAGCGCCTCAGCCCGGCCGGCAGCAATCAGGGCGTCGGTGTCCGAGAAGTCGGTGTAGTCGCGTGACGACTCGCCTCCACCGCTGAAGACGATGACCTCGACTCCCGGCGGCAACCTGGCCATCTCGTGGCTGAAGCGGGCATGCACGGCGATGAACAAGGCGTTGAGCATGGCTTCGATCGGTCGGCGAGAGATGGGGGACGTGTAGGTGAGCGGTCCGCACAACAGCACGAAGATCCTGGTGGCACCGCCCTCGATCGCACGACTGATCGGTACGTTGTTGACGACGCCCCCGTCGATCAGCTGGATTCCTCCGATCTCGACGGGAGGAAAGATGGCGGGGATCGCCGCCGAAGCCAGGATTGCCTCGACGGCGGGACCGGAAGTCAGCCACTGCTCGCGCCCATCAGCGAGCGACGTGGCCACCACTTCGAAGGGGATCACCGCATCTTCGAGCCGCTGGAAGGCGATGCCTCGTTCGATGATCTCTCGCAGGCCGGTGTTGGGATGGACCGATTCCCGCTGCTGCAGGAAGATCCAGGGCCCGTGCACACGACGTTGCGGGTAGACGTCGTCGCCGCGCAGGCCGCGCCAGATCTCGGTCAGGTGCTCCATGCCGGCCGGGGTCGGCTCCCCTGCGAACGCGGCGCCGTTCACCGCTCCGACCGATGTCCCGTAGATGCGATCAGGGACGATGCCCTGCTCGGCCAGGACCTGGAGCATCCCTACCTGGGTGGCTCCACGGGTCCCCCCGCCCGCCAGCACCAGGGCCGTCAGCGGGCGGGCGGCAGGTTGGCGCCGGGCCAGCCACTCCCGCCGATCGATTTGGCTTCGCTTGAACGTGAACCGAACGGTCAGGACGATCAGGACCACTGTCACCAGGACAAACAGGGGAAAGATCACGGCGAACGCGATGTGGACGGTGGCAGGCTCCATTGCCGGAAAGGCTAACGGACCGGCCTTCGCATGGAGCACCGGGCTTCCCGCCGACATACCCTCTTGAGACCCGCCGTCATACCCTCCTGAGACACTGTCTTCGTGTTGTTGACAGCCGAGCGGATCGACAAGGATTCGAAGATGCCCGAGGAGTGGCAGCCATTGGCCGGTGCCGCCCTGCTCGAGCGGCTCCGGGTCACGGGACGACCCCGACCCGTACTCGACCCAGACTTGTCTCGGCGACTCCGAGACCGGTTGGATGACGGGCTCGAGTTCCTGATCCAGCCGGACATCGACCCTGCACCGATGGTGGTCACCAAGGACAGGCTCACCCAGGTACTGGCCTGCGAGGCACACCATGTGGCCAGTCAATTCGGGGAACGGCGGCCCTCGCAGGCAATGGCCTGTGGGGCACTCATCGACAGCCTCTTCCGGCAGCTGGTGGCAACCGGCGGCTTCGGCGATCCAATGGTCGACGGCCTGGCCGCGCTGGCGCTCGATGACCACCAGCGAGCGCTGGTCGACTGGATCGAGCGCCTTCCTGCTCCACAACGGTCGGAGCTGGCCATCGAGGTCGAGCGCCAGGCGGCCGGACTCGTCGCCCGTTGGCCGACGTTGTCGCCTGGATGGCTTCCGCGCACCCAAGAGTCGATCAAGGCATCGCTGGCCGGGGGACGGGTCCTGCTGTCGGCCCGCGTCGACCTGGCCGTCGGTCGCCCGGCCGTGAACCACGCCTCAGTGGGGATCGTCGAGCTCAAGTCGGGGAAGCGACGGGCGGAACATCGAGCTGATCTGCATTTCTACGCCCTCATCGAGGCGCTGCGAAGCCCGGCGCCACCGTTCATGGTGGCCACGTACTATTCCCGCACCGGCGAGCTCGACGTGGAACCGGTGAGCGCGGACCTCCTGGTGGCGGCGGCTCGTCGCACGATCGCCGGCGCCCAGGCGCTGTACCGCCTGGCCACCGGCGCAGAACCCATTCGTACTCCGAATCCACTCTGCGGTTGGTGCGACGCCCTGCCGACCTGTGAACCGGGACAAGAGCGGACCGGAACTTCGATCCCCCACGACGCACCCGGAAGCGACGACGGACTGCGGAGCGAGGACCTCCGGAGCGAGGCGCTGCCGGGCGAGGATGAGCAGTGACCACGGATCCCCTTCGGACCCCGAACGCTCCCGTCTCATCGACCGTCACCGCGTTCACCTCGGACCTGGTGGCGCCGGCCCGCACGTGCATCGACGATGCAGCTCGCCAGGACCTCAGGGACCGACTGTTGTCCGGCGTCCCCCCGCTGGTTGACGAACTCCCGGCCGGGGACCAAGTGGTCATCACGCTCCCGGTGCTTCGCCAAGCTCGCCTCGGGCTGGACGTCACCCTGGGCACGGAGCAGCCCTTCGCCTGGAAGCCGGTGTTCGTACGGCGCTCCTTGGGGCTCGCCGCCATCGACTCTTGCCTGCAGCATCGACACGGCACCCCAGCGGAAGCCGTGGCCGAGGTGGCCGAGGAGGCGGTCGCCACCTGGGTGCGCACAGGGTGGCGAACCTTCCATTGGGAGCCCTGGTTCGGCGGACTCCCCGCCGGTGGTCGGTCAGTTGTCCTGGCCGAGGCAGCGACGTGGGCTACTGCGCTGTGGTCGGCCCTCGACTGGAATCAATTCGCCTCGGTGCCCCGCACCGGTGGCCCCGACGATCAGTGGATCTGCACCGCGGCCCGGACCGTCCGCCTGAAAGCCCGCTCCGAACTGCGGGTTGGCATCGCCAGACCGGAGTGCTGCCCAACCGGCCAGCACAGCCCGGACGGCTCCGACGACGGGGGTACCTGCCCATCGACAGCACTGGTCTCCGTGTCGGGGGGCGTCCCCGCCGAGGACTGGCGAGCAGACCTGGGGTTCCTGGCCTTGGTCGCCAGCCTGCGATCGCCGTCGCGCCCGGTGCCCGCCCGAGTCGCTTGCCTCTGGCCTGATGTCGGTGCGCAACCGATGATCGACGTTGATGCTGAACACCTTCGGGTTGCCGCCGACCAGGTGGTCTCTACCGTTTCCCACTGGGCGGCGGCACGTCGGAACCCGGTGGCGTAGACCTCGATCGCCTCGAGCCGGATGGCGTAGACCTCGATCGCCCGGACCCGGATCGCTTGCTGAGCCCTACGACGCCGAGAAGCCTACGACGCCGAGAAGAGTGCCTTGGCCGCTTGGGCGTCGGGTTTTCCGGCGGCGGTCTGGGCGATGTCCTCGACCAAGAGCAGCTGTCGGGGAATCTTGTACCCGGCGATCTGCTTTCGGCAGTGGTCTTGGAGCTCCTCGAGTGTGATCACCTCACCCGGCCGGGGGCGAAGGGCCACCGCCACCCGCTCACCGAAGACTTCGTCGGATACCCCGACCACGATGGCGTCGTAGACACCGGGGTGCGTCTTGACCGCCGCCTCGACCTCCTCGGGAAAGATCTTCTCCCCTCCCGAGTTGATCGACCCCGACCCCCGCCCGTGGACGGTGATGATCCCGTCAGCCTCGATGGTAGCCAGGTCCCCCGGTATCGACCAACGAACGCCGTGGGCGTCGACGGGAAAGGTGGCAGCCGTCTTGGCCTCGTCTTTGAAATATCCCAGCGGCACGCGCCCGCTCCGGGCCAACCGACCGATTCGGCCGTCCCCGGGCTGGAGCGGCTGCAGGTCGTCATCGAGCACGGACGTGTCCTTGTTCATGGCGAACCGGGGCCCCTTGGCTCCATCGGCGATTGAACCCTGAGCCCCGCTCTCGCTCGAACCGAACTGGTCCATGATCATGACCTTGGGCAGCTGGGCGCGAAGCTCGGCCTTGACCGGGTCGGTGAACCTGGCACCACCCGACGACATGGCGGCCACCGACGAGGTGTCGTAGGCGCCGGGCGATCGGGCCAGCGCCTCGGCCAGTGGTCGGCCCATGGCGTCGCCGACCAGCGACACGCTCAGCACCCGTTCCCGTTCGACCAGGCGCAGCACCTTGTCGGCGTCAAAGGCGGGCTCGGTGTAGATGACGGCCGTGCCCCCCATCACCAACGCGTTCCACATGGCCCACTGAGCGTTCCCGTGCATGAGGGGAGCGAGGGCCAAGATGCTCATGCGGGCCTCATCGTCGGCCGCAATCCGCTCGGTCATCTCGTCCGCCGTCTCCACCGGCGTGCGACCCCAGCCGCCACCGCCCATGGCGGCGAAAAAGATGTCCTCTTGTCGCCACATCACGCCCTTGGGCATCCCAGTGGTCCCACCGGTGTAGAGCACGTAGAGATCGTCCGGGGACCGCCGGTCAAAGTCGCGCTCCGGCGAGGCCGAAGCGAGAGCCCCTTCGTAGTCGTCTGCCTCCAGCCCGTCGTCGGCGGCGGGGGTGCCATCGTCGATCATCATCAGCACACGAGGAGGCTGCCGGCCGGCGAGCGACTCGGCCACCAGCGGGGCCAGGGCACCCTCGTACACCAGCGCCACCAGGTCGGCATTGTCGATGACGTAGCGCAGCTCGGGGGCGACGTAGCGGTAGTTGATATTGATGGGAACGGTGCGTGACTTGAAGCAGCCGATCATCGCTTCTACCCATTCGGCTCGATTGCGGGCGAGGATGCCCACGAACTCCCCGGGCTTGATGCCCTTGCTCTGCAGGTTGTGGGCGAAGCGGTTGGATCGCTCGTCGAGCTGGCGGTAGGTAAGCCGCACGGGATCAGCGATCAACGCGTCTCGGTCGGGCACCGCATCAACTGTCAGTTCGAACAGGTCCGCCAGATTGAACTCTCGAACCGACATGTTGATCCTCCCCGTCCAGCCGGGCTCGTGACCGGGCAGGACCTCCTAGCATTCGACCGGACATCTGTAGCACGACGAGGACGTCTCGACGAAACGAGGAGTGGGACATGGCCAGTGGCACCAGGGGCAGAAGCGGGATCGAAGGGTTGTCGGCGCTGGTCACCGGGGGTGGGAGCGGCATCGGTCTGGGGGCGGCGAAGCGGCTTGTGGCCGATGGGGCCCACGTCACTATCTGTGGACGGACCGAGGACAGACTGAAGAACGCGGTCGGTGAGCTGTCTGCGCTGGGGGAAGCCAGCTACGTGGTCGCCGACGTCACCATCGAAGAGAAGGTGGCCCACGCGGTGGGCACGGCGACAGAGCGCACTGGCCGGCTCGACATCCTGTTCGCCAACGCGGGCGGATCGTTCCACATGGGCGCGCTGGCCGACGCAGACCTGGAAGCGGTTCGTGCCACCGTGGACGTGAACCTGATCGGGACGTTTCTGTGCATCAAGCACGCTGCTCCGATGATGGCGGCCGGCGTGGCCGGAGGCGAGGGGGGCTCGATCATAGGGATGTCGTCGGGAGCCGGTCATTTCCCCCATCGGTACCTGTGGGCCTACGGCGCGGCCAAGGCCGGCGTGGACATGCTGTGCCGGTGCGCGGCCGAGGAGCTCGGGGCGTCCGGAGTGCGGGTGAATACCGTCCAGCCCGGAATCGTGGACGATGAATTGATGGCCCCGATCACCGCCGGAGGACCCCTGCTCGATGACTATCTAGCCGAGATGCCCGTGTCCCGGCTGGGCCGCGTGGAGGACATCGCCGCTGCCGTCCGGTTCCTGGCCGGCCCGGAGTCGTCCTGGATTACCGGCGACAATCTGGCCATCGACGGCGGCCACCATCTCCGACGGGGCGCCAACTACGGGCTGCTATTCGGCGAATAGTGGTGTGTCCCGTCGCTCAAAGGGCGCAGGTTTACGCAGGGCTCGGCTTGGGATCCTCTCGCAAGAGGCGGCCGAGCTCTTCTTCCACCGCCCTATCGTGCTCCTCGGCATCCCGCTTGGCCTTTCGAACGCCCCAGGGGCCGCCGACCAGCCAGATGGTCGGGATGAACACCACCATGCCGGCAATGTCGACCCAGAACCAGTGTTGCCACTGCTGAGGCGACTTCTTTACGGCAGCCTGCAGAGACAAGAGCTGGGACTGATGCGCTGACAGATAGTTGAGCTGGGCTTGATACGGCTGGACCAACTTCTTGAGCGGAACTTGGTACTTGACCAACTGGGCGAAGTTGGCGGCGCCCAGGGCCTTCTCGGCCGCAGCGATGTTGGCCGCCGACGGATTGGCCGCCACGGCTGACACCACGGCGGGATTGGCGGCCAGCACCTTCAGCAAGGAGGTGTGGGCCGAGGCGAACGCCACCGAGTCAGCATGCACGACCACGAAGGTCTGGATGGCTTGGCCGTCGATCACATGGGCGGCAATGGGCTGATTGTTGACCACCGGGTTGACGCTGTTGATCACGACAGGCAAGAAGATGAACGAGATCGCTACCACCAGTCGCAGGATCCAGCCCCAGAGGGCGAGGCCGGTGGCGACCAGCGCCGGATTCTTCGCCTCCACGGACTCGGTGTAGCCGGCCATCCAGGGTGCGTAGGTCAGAGACAGGAAGAAGGCCAGGATGCACGACGTGAACGCCAGGGTGAAATAGGAGGTGTGCGGGTGCGTGGCGTAGCCCATGAACACGATGAGGGTGACGATCGCACCCACTGCGCCGACGAGCATGAGCGGTTTGCGCACCCGGAGCCGGTCCGACACCCAACCAACGACGATCAGAGAGACGATGTCAGCCCCCCAGAACCAGGCGTTCAGGCCGTTGACCTGCGACGTGGAGAGGTTGACCCCATTGGCGTTCACGAAGTTCACGGTGAAATAGACGGTGAAGAAGCCCGCGGCCACGTAATAGACGAGCAAGAACGTCGCGATGCCGAATGCCGACCCGGCCAGATCCCACTTGGCGATCTGGCGCCACGGGTGCTCCGTCGCCGCCTGCAGCTCGCTTTCGGACAGGCCCCGGGCCCGGGCTTCGACCAGAGTTTGGTCACGCATCGACACCATCAGCTGGTCACGGACCTTCGAAGAGAGGTCCGTCATGAAAAACAGGCAAATGATGAACGCCCCGACCGCGGCCAGGCCCGAGATGATGAACTGGCTGTGCCAATCCTGACTACCCCAGTGCATGAAATGGCTCAGTGTCCGGGTGGCGACGATGCTGGTGATCAGGCTGCCCGCCACCGGACCGACCGTCCAGAACCCCATGGCCGATGCCCGGCCCAACTGTGGGCTGAAGTCCCGGACCATGGCCGGCGTGGCCACCAGGATGGCCCCCTCCACCAGCCCGATGGCCGAGATGACAATGGCGAACCCCAGTTCCGTGCTGACATTCGGGACGCCAAAGAGGATCAGCAGCCCCACGACGAGAAGCCCGTAGATGATGACGTTGGCCCGGCCTAACTTGTCCGTCTTGCTAGCAGGCAGGGAGGCGAAGGCGCCGAGGGCGTTGGAGATGATGACGATCCACACGTAGTACGTGAACGACATGTGGTAGTAGCGCAGGATGTTCGGCGTGACACCGGTCTGCGTGTAGTACGTGTAGTAGAGGATGATGGTGGCCAGGACGGCCAACGAGAGATAGGCGCTGCGACGCCCGGTGGTGGGGTACTGGTCGATCTCGTGAACGAAGAAGAACCGGAACAACGCTCCGTGCTCTCGCTTCGGCGTCGATGGCGACGAGGTCGGGACGCTTTCGGTCGTAATCGTCATACAGGCCCCCCTGTAGCTGTGGGACACCTACCTTCGATGCCCTCTCTGAACAACTGTTCACATCTGAATTGATCCGAGCTTTTCAGCACGGATGGGACTCGTCAAGGGTTACCCGAAGATTGGCCCAGAGCTAACTACCCTCCGACTGGTCGGGGCCGCGGACCGTGAAAGAGCCGCAAGCCAATCGTGGGGTCGGGTACCCAAGGCCAGCGTCGGCGTGGGTACTGCGAGTTACGCCTCTTGGCTAGACGGAGTCCAATCGGGAAGAAGGCCGAGATCCGCGCACACGTCGGGAGCGAGCACCGTTCGTCCGTTCGGCTCAGCTGCAACTGGGTCGGTTGCCAGCCAGGCAGCCACTGCACCGGGAACATCGGGAGGAATCCCCGCCGCGGCATCGAACCCGAAGTCGGCCATATCCATGGCCATTCTCTCGGTGGCCACGAATCCCGGCTCCAAGTTATAGGCCCGGATGCCCTGGGATCCGAGCTCGACAGCGAGCATGCCAGCGATGCGATAGGCCGAGGCCTTGCTGAAGGCATAGCCCAGCCCCCACCCCCCTTGGCCAGCCGGTGCCGGCGGGTCCATCTGACCCGCGCCGGACGATACGTTGATCACGGTCCCTCCACCACGCGTGAGCATGCCGGGGAGCGCTTGCTTGATCAGCACGAGCGGTGCCATCACATTGGCCTCGAGGTGCCGGTCTAATAACTCGAGGGGCGTATCGATGATCTGGTCCATATGCCCGGGACCGACGTACCGACCGTTGTTGACCAGCACGTCGATGCGGCCCCAGCGCTCCTCCACCGTGGCCAGCGCCCGACCTAACGACGCCCGATCCAAGAGGTCGGCGGGAACAGTCAGGGACCGAACGCCGGCCGATTCGACCAGCTCAGCGGTGGAGCTGAGGCTACCGGGAAGCGGGCGGGTATCGGATTTCGTGATCGTCGAGGAGTGCTCGTATGCGTCACCGTCCTGGACGGTACGGGCCGTGAGGGCCACATCGAAACCAGCTCGTGCCAGATGGTTGGCGATGGCCTTGCCGATCCCCCGACTGGCCCCCGTAACGAAGGCGACACGACGTTCACTCATGCTCACTCCCCTGTTCTGTTTGGCGATATCCGCGCATCGCGTACATGCTCTTCTTGACTATCGCGTACATGCTCATATTGGTCATGCGGGGCCGCGACGAGCGAACCGATCGATCGAGCGGCTGGCTAGCCAGCCGACTGGCCACCAGAGGGAGTGGGATTAGAGCCCACGAAGGCTTGCACCTCATGGCTTGAGACGTTGGATCTGCCCTGGCCCGTCGCCAGCAGGCAGAATCGACAACATGACCGCCGAGCAGTGTGAGCAGTGCGGGTTCGATGGTGAGGACTGGACCGATGCCGGGGCGGTCGAAGCGGTGGCCGAACTGCCCGCCCAGTGGGCCAGCGCTGTATCTGGCCTCACATCCCGTGACGTTCTCAGACGCTCCGTGCCGGAAATGTGGTCGGTAGTTGAGTACGCCGACCACGTGCGCGAGGTGCTCTTCGGCATGCGGTTCCTTCTGGACTCCGCCGTGAGCCAGCCAGGAGTAAACCTCGGCACGTCTCCAGAATCACGATTCGATTTCGAGCCCCGTCTGATCGATATGGAGAACGCGCTGGCCGGTATTGATCGAGAGGCGACAGCCTTGCGAGAAGGCCTCATTGCGTCACCGCCCGACGTCTGGGAGTCGACCGTGATTTTGGATGGCACCGATGTTGACCTGCACTGGATCGTCCGGCATGCGGTTCACGATGCGAGCCACCACCTTCTCGACGTCAAGCGACTGCGCGATGACCTATGACTCCTGTCTGATCGAGGCATCTGTTCGTCAAAGTACCTCGACTTGCAGTTTCAAACGAGGCGCTATCGGAACGAATAGCGAACGGGGAGGTGCTTCACGCCGGAGACAAAGCTCGATGCCGACCACTCGGCCGGCCCAACGGGCTCGATGTGGGCGAGGTGTTGGGCCAGCTTGCCCAGCATTGTGCGCAACTCTCGGCGTGCGAACTGTGAGCCGAGGCAGAAATGAGCACCAACCCCGAAAGACAGGAGGCGTTCGGCGTCAGGCCGACGCACGTCGAAGGTCATCGAGTCGTCGAACACTTCCTCGTCGCGGTTGGCGCTCGGGTAGGAAAGGAGCACCCGCCCGCCCGCCGGGATAGCCACTCCGCCCACTTCCAAGTCCTCAGTGGCGTAGCGCAGAAAATGGCGGACCGGGGAGGTCCAACGGATGCACTCCTCCGCGGCGTTGGCAACCAAGTCCGGTTCATCGCGCAGGACCCACAGTTGGGCGGGGTCACGCAACATTGCCTCCATCCCGCCCGAGAGCGCAAAGGATGTGGTGTCGTGACCAGCGGTAGCAACGATGATGTAGTACCAGAGCCGCTCGGCGTCACCCATGGGACAACCACCCGGTTGGCCGTTGGCGATCACGCTGGCCAGGTCGTCGCTGGGGTGCCGCTGCCGCTCCTCGGTGAGCGCGTTGAAGTACTCGATAAAGCGCAAGACCGAAGCGGTCAGCCGGGCCTCGGAATCCTCAGCGTCCCCCATGAACTCGGGATCCGCCGATCCAAACAAGCCTTGAGTGAGCTCCATCATGAGCGGCTCGTCGTCCTCCGGCACTCCGAAGATGTCCATAATGACCCGCAGCGTGTAGGGCTGGGCGATATCCGAGGCGAAGTCGCATTCGCCACCCAGTTCGCGCAACCGCTCGACGAACAGGTCGGCCAGCGCCTCAATACGGGGTTGGCGGTGCTTGACCGCGGCGGGCTTGAACCAGTCGTTGGTCACCTTGCGGTGGTCCTTGTGGTCCTGGCCATCGAGATGGACCAGGGTCCGGGGAACGGGCACGCCGGATGCGATCATTCCCTCCCAGTCGTCGTCGGGGCCGAGTACCGAGCGAGACGTGTTGTGCCAGCGTTCGTTGTCGCGTGACACAGCAAACACATCGGCGTAGCGGGTCAGTACCCAAAACGGCCCGTAGCCTGGCAGCTCCACAGGCATCACCGGGGATTCCCGACGGATGGCGGCCGCTCGCTGGTGCCAGGCGTCCATGTCCACCCAGTTCCATGGATGAGCGAAGAGCGCCCCTGGGTCCGCGTCGGTGGTGCTCATCATGGCTAATCCTCCCGGTTCCCATACCCGAGGGCTCCCATACCCTACGGTATGGTGTGGGAGGATAGCGCAATGGCCAGCCGCACACCGACCGACTACTTCGAAGCCGCTTTGGACCTGCTGGCCGAGAGCGGCCCTCCGGGCGTCACGATCGACGGGTTGTGTCGATTGCTCGGGGTAACCAAAGGCTCCTTTTACCATCACTTCGCCGGCATCCCCGATTTCATGGGCCGCCTGCTGGCCTATTGGGAGCAGCGGGGTTCGGATCGGGAGGCCCTAGCGGTGACCAACCCATCGGACGTCTTCGCCCTGGCCAAGCTCACCGCGACCTGGGAACTTCACCACGGTGCAGAAAGCGCGATCCGGGCCCTGGCCCGGACTGACCCGCTGGCAGCGCAGGTGCAACGCCGGGTGGACGAATCCCGGGAGTACCTCCTCGCCACCACCTTCGCCCAGGTAGGTATCCCCCAGGCCCGGGCAACGGTACTGGCCCGCATGGGTATCGCCATCCTTATTGGTACCCAGCAACGAGAGCACCCCGTCGACCGCCGGCGGCTCCAAGACGTGTTCGACGAATATCAGCGATGGTTGGAACACTCCATCGTCGGCGAGCCCGCGGGCCGCAACTAGGAGAGGCCATCCGACTGTTTCCCCTACTCCGGGCGCGTCCGGCGCGACAGGATCATGATGCATTGTGAGTGTTCACGGAGGATGCCATGGCGGACACACCCATGACTGATGCGGTACGACTGCCAGATCGTGACGGAATTACCGCGGCCTGGCTGACGGGAGCGCTTCGCCACGGCGGGGCGATCACCGCGAGCTCGGTGGTCGCGGCTCAATGCGCTCCGGTGGGCACCGGTCAGGTCGCCGATACCTTCCGCTACGAGCTCACCTATGACCGGGTGGAGCCGGACGCACCCGCCGCGGTCATCGCGAAGGTGTCTGCCGCCGACGAAGGCAGTCGCGCTGCAGCCATAGCGTTCCGTCTCTACGAGCGTGAAGTCAACTTCTACCGTTCCCTCGCCGGCCGAGCAGGGATTCGTACACCGCGGTGCTACTACGGTGACATCGATCCCACGTCGGGCCGCTTTGTCCTCATATTGGAGGACCTGTCGCCGTCCGCCATAGTCGACCAGCTCGGCGGGCTGGCCGCGGATCACATGTCTCTGGCGCTGGAGCAGGCAGCCGCCCTGCACGCAGCCATGTGGGCAGACTCATCCCTCGAGGGGCTCGAGTGGCTCGCCTTCGGGCGTTCCCAGGCGCCGGCCGTGTCCGAAGTGACAGCGCCGCTGGCATCGACGTTCATCGAGCGTTACGGCGACAAGTTGGACGCCACCTGCGTGGACCTCGTGCAGCAGCTGTCGGGAAGGGCCTCCAGCTACTGGGCGGGCCAAGGTGGCCCCCTCACTGTTGTGCACAATGACTACCGTCCCGACAACATGCTGTTTGCGGCCAAGGGCGGTGCCATCCCCCTCGCCGTCGTCGACTGGCAGACCATCGGGCTCGGTCCCAGCCTGACCGACGTCGCTTTCCTTGCCGGCACCAGCATGGAGACGGCAGAACGGCGCGAGCACGAAGCCGCGCTCGTCCGCGAGTATCACGACCGCCTCACCAGCACTGTCGAGGGCTTCGGGTGGGAAGAGTGCTGGCGCGCCTACCGGTACCAAGCCCTCTACGCCATCTACTTTCTCGTCCCGGCTGCGGCGCTGGTGGCGCGAACGGAGCGCGGTGACCGTATGTTCCTCACCATGATCAGCCGAGCCGCGACCCAGATCGCCGATCTCCGGTCGGCGGAGCTACTGAGCTGACCCGACCAAGGAGTCCCCCATGCTGACGCCCTTCGACGACTACCCGATTCACCAGACCCCGCTCCCGCTGGCCCAGGCCGGTGGCGGGCACCCTGACCACTACGACCGTTTCTGGTTCAACGGCTACACCGAGAGCTTCTACTTCGCCGTCGCCCTTGGCATCTACCCGAACCGGGGGGTGATCGACGCCGCGTTCAGCGTGGTGCACGACGGCGTGCAGCGATCGGTCTTCGCGTCCGGCCGGCTCCCACTGGATCGAACGCTAACCCGTGTCGGGCCCATATCGGTGGAACTGTCCGAGCCCCTCCGCGTCAATCGGGTGACTGTCGACGCGCCCGCCCAGGGACTGCGGGCCGATCTCACCTACCGGGCGCGGACCCCCGTCTACGAGGAAGCGCGCCAGACCCGTTACAACGGGACCCGCTTAGCGATGGACGTGACCCGGGCGACCCAGCTCGGCACGTGGACCGGGTCGGTGGCAAGCGGCGGCCACGATCTCGACATGTCGGTGGCGACGGTTTATGGGACCAAGGACCGTTCCTGGGGGATTCGGCCTGTCGGGGCACCTGCCCCGGCTGCGCCGGAGCCGGTCGTGCCCCAGATCTTCTTTCTGTGGGCACCCCTACATTTCGACGACCAGTGTCTGCACTACCTCGTATTCGAGGACGAGAGCGGAGCGGCGTGGTCGGAGGGAGCAGCTGTCCTGCCGGTGATCGGCGACACCGATCCCGTGTTCGGCGCCGACCTCGGCGTCGAGGAGGCGAGGGTCGCCCACACTGTCCGCTGGGAGCCCGGGCTGCGCCGATCTCGAGGTGCGACACTCACCCTCCGACGACGATCCGGTGACGCCGAGGAGATTCATCTCGACCCTTTGCTCACCTTCCGCATGAAGGGCGCCGGGTACTTCCACCCCCAGTGGTCCCACGGGTTGTGGCACGACGAGCTCTCTGTCGGGGGCGAGGAGGCGAGGGTCGAGGATCTCGATACTCTCTCGCCCGACTGCATCCACGTCCAGCAGGTCATGCGGGCCACCTGGGGTGCCCGCACAGGGCTCGGCGTTCTCGAGCAACTGGCTATCGGTCCGCATGCCCCCAGCGGCTTTCGCGGCCTGTTAGACGGCGCACCGCTGTGACGGCCGCCAGTTCTACATCAGAAGGGCTCGTGCAAGAACCAGCGAACCGGCGCTAGCGCGACGGCCTTACGGACGCGTCCGAGGCCGTGGAGGGCGACGTACAGGAGTGGATCGCTGAGCGCCTCGACGTCAGAACGTTTCCTCGACCCAGGCTTTGGCGGTGGTCGGGCTGCCTTGGAAGGTTCCCTTCGCCGTCCCCACCCCTTCATAGACCGACACGGATCCGGGAACTCTTGGGACCGCACATGGGAAGGCATCAGGGACATCGCGGTGACCTCTGCGTCAAAGAACGGGATGTTGATGTTCAGGGTCGTTAAGTATGTCTTGACCTGGACCCCAACCAGCGGAG